>DATEHC010000183.1:0-52121 GCA_035279785.1 Candidatus Dormiibacterota bacterium | reverse complement strand
ACGAGCGCGACGTCACCCACGTGAAGAAGACCATCGACGAGCTCGACCGCGTCATCGGGTTGAAGCGCGTCGACGTGATCCACTGCAACGACTCCGTGACGGGCCTTGGCTCGAACCGTGACCGTCACGCCAACATCGGCGACGGTCAGATCGGCGAGGAGGGGTTCAAGGCGCTCCTGCACGAGCCCCGCCTGGCGAAGAAGCCCTTCATCCTCGAGGTGCCCGGCGCGGGCGGCGGTCCCGACGCCGAGCAGGTATCCGTCCTGAAGAGGCTCGCGGCCTAGCTACGCGACGCGGGTGATGCCGTCGGACTTCCTGTCGACGACGCGCAGGGCCGCGCGGCGCGGAGCACGGCGGGTCGCAAGGCCGGCCAGCAGCCATGCTCGCCGCGCAAAGTGCATCAGCCACGGCAGGCCGTCGCGAGCGATCAGGCGGCTCGTCTCCGCCTCGCGCTGCAGGTCCTTCAGCCGCTGCCACATGACGTCTTCGTTCGCGTACGGGTTCATCTCGACCTCCTAACCCTCTATGTCCTTATGCCAGTTATTATAACCACTGTTCAGGGTTAAGAGGTTGTAGGTAGACTGATTTTCGATGTCTGATCGGGAAACGGCCGTCGGCGACCTCGGTCTGGTCCAGGCCTTCGTCAACACACTGGACGTGCTGCCCGGACAAGAGGACCTCACCGATCCGAACACGCTTGCGGCCTGGCTGGTTGCACACGGCCTGATGCGCGAGGACGAGCAGGTCCAGGAATCCGACCTCAAACACGCGATCGCGGTGCGGGAGGCTATGCGTGCGGTGATCGGCGGCAACAACGGCCGCACGGTCTACCCCGTCGACGTGGCCACGCTCAACGAGGCCGCCGCGGCGAGCCGGCTGCGGATGCGTTTCGGCCGCGATGGGAGGCCGCGCCTGGAACCCGAGGCCGGCGCCGCGGTCGGCGCGATGGGCCGCCTCGTCGCTGCGCTTTACTCAGCCATGCAGAACGAGGGCTGGGAGCGGCTCAAGCTGTGCAACGACGACAGCTGCCGCTGGGTCTACTTCGACCGGTCCAAGAACCACTCGAGCCGGTGGTGCAGCATGGAGTCGTGCGGCAACAGGGCGAAAGCGCGGCGGTTCAGGCTGAAACAGTCTTCCCCAGGGCTGGAGACGACTTAGCGATTCCAGACCCGCCGAAGCGAACGGCGGTGACCTCGGCGATGATCCCAAGCGCGGTTTCGTCAGCACCGCGACTGCCGAGGTCGAGACCGATCGGTCCATGGACCTCGGCAATCGCGTCCTCGGAGAACCCCTCTGCACTTAGGGCGTCGAACCGTTTCTGGTTGGTCTTGCGACTACCGATCGCGCCGACGTAGCCGGCTCCTTTCCCGACCACGGCGCGGAGCGCCGGCAGGTCGAACTTCGGGTCGTGGGTGAGGATGACGACGTAGGTCGAGCTGTCGATGGGGAGCTTCGCCATCGCCTCGTCCGGCCACGCGACGATGAGCTCGTCGGCCTCGGGGAATCTGTCCTTGGTTGCGAACTTCGCGCGGGCGTCGACGACCGTGACGCGGTAGCCCATCAGCTTTGCAAGGCGATGCAGTGGAATCGCGATGTGGATCGCGCCGATGATCACCAGGTGCGCCGGCCGCCGAAGCGGCTCGATGAAGACGTCGCCATCGCGCTTGGCCAGCTCCGTGCCCGACCGCGCGCCACGTCTGACCTCCGTGTCACCGGACTCGAGGTCCGTACGCAGCGTCGCGGACTCGTTGGCGTTCAGCATGTCGATCAGCTGCCGGTGCGCCGCGCCGAAAGGTTGCACGTAAACCTCGATGTGCCCGCCGCACGCAAGCCCGACGTCGAAGGCGACGTCGTCGGCGACGCCTACAGCGAGCAGCTTCGGCTGACCGCTCTTGAGGACCTTCTGCGCTTCCTCGAACACCGCGCCCTCGATGCATCCGTTCGATACCGAGCCGGCCATCTTGCCCGAGCGTGTGACGACCATCTTCGAGCCCAGCGGCCGCGGGCTCGAGCCCCACGTCTCCACGACCGTCGCGATCGCGATCTCTTCGCCCTCGCGCGTCCACTGGTTGAGCTCGTCGAGGACCTCTCTCATCGCGTCTTCCTCGAATCTAGAGAAGCCAGCAGCGAGCCGAGATCTTCCAGCGCGGCAACGTTGTGCGCCGCGAGGAAATCGTCGCAGTGCGGAAGTGCCGCGGCCATCCCGCGCGTGAGGGGCTCGTAGCCCCGCGACCCGAGCAGCGGGTTGAGCCAGATCAAGCGGTGCGACGAGCGCCGTAGGTGGATCAGCTCCGCGACCAGCTCGCGAGGGTCGCCGCGGTCCCAGCCGTCGCTCACGATCAGGACCACGGCGCCGTGACCCAGCACCCGTCGCGCCCAGCGGCGGTTGAACTCGCCGAGCGCATCGCCGATGCGCGTGCCGCCGCTGAAGTCGTGCACGCCCTTGCTCACCAGATCGAGGGCGCGGTCGAGGTCGCGATGGCGGAGAAGTCTCGTGATCCGCGTGAGCCGCGTCGAGAAGACGAACGCCTCCAGGTCCTCGCGGCGGGCGATGGCGTGGGCGAAGATCATGAGCAAGCGCGAGTAGCGCTCCATCGAGCCGCTGACGTCGCAGATCAGGACCAGCGGCCGGCGACGCACGCGAGGTTTGCGCCGGAAGAGGTTCATCAGCTCGCCGCTCGACCGAATGGCGTGGCGTGCCGAACGGCGCAGGTCGATGCTCCCGGCGCGCGACGGGCGGAGTCTTCGCGTCCGACGCTCGGCGACGCGCCACGGCGCCTGCTCGAGGAGCCGGCGCACCTGCTCCGTCTCCTGCCACGTCATCTCTTCGAAGTCCTTGTGCCGCAGCAGCTCCTCCGCGCTGTAGCCGCTCGAGCTCGCTGGAAACTCTTGGGGCTCCTGCTCGCGGTTCATCTGCGACGTATTGAGGCCAAGCGCGTTCGCCCAGATGTGCGCGCGTTCTGGGGAAAGCGGTAGGGAGCGGGTGCGGCCGGGGATCAACCCCGCCGACGCACGCGGATCCGGCGGCGACCAGAAGAGGTCGAACGCCGCCTCGAATGTTGGGATGTCCTCCTTGCGGCTCACGAAGACCGATCGCAGCGCGTTGTGAAAGTCGTCGCGCCTCTTGAGGTCGATGACTCCGAGCGCCCGAGTCGCATCGGTCAGACGCCGGGGGCCCGCCTCGAGTCCAGCGTCATGGAGCAACCTCGCGAACGCGCCGAGGCGCGGCAGCAGATCCGTGTCAGGCACGTTGCGCGCGCTCGACGAGCGCCGGCACCTGCTCGCGAACGCGTTCCAGGTCCTCCTGGTACTTGAGGGCCGCGCCCATCGTCGCGTTGACGAGGTTGGCGTCGATCCTGGTGGCGCCGAGGGCGGCGAGCGAGCGCGCCCAATCCAGCGTCTCGGCCACGCCAGGGACCTTGTAAAGCTCCATCCCGCGCAGACCCTGCACAAGAGCGGCGACCTCGCGGGCGAGGCCGTCCGCCGCCTCGGGCGCGCGGGCGCGCACTATCTCCACCTCTTTGTCGAGGTCGGGGTAGTCGATCCAGTGGTAGAGGCAGCGGCGCTTCAGAGCGTCGTGGACCTCGCGCGTGCGGTTCGACGTGATGACGACGAACGGCACCTGCCGCGCCTTGATCGTGCCGATCTCCGGGATCGAGATCTGGAAGTCGGACAGGAGCTCGAGGAGAAACGCTTCGAACTCTTCGTCGGAGCGGTCGATCTCGTCGATCAAGAGGACCGGCGGCGTCTTGTCGTCGTTGTCTATGGCATCGAGAAGCGGCCGCCGAAGCAGGAACTCGGAGCTGAAGATCTCGCGCTCGGCGGCGCGCCGGTCCTCCTTCTCACCGATGAGGCGGATGTGGAGCAGCTGCCTCGGGTAGTTCCACTCGTAGACGGCGTGGGCGAGGTCGATGCCTTCGTAGCACTGCAATCGGATCAGCCGGGCGCCGAGGACGTCGGCCATTACCTTCGCGGCCTCGGTCTTCCCCACGCCGGCCTCACCTTCGATGAAGAGCGGCTTCTGCAGCTGCAGGGCGAGGAAGATCGAGGTGGCCAGAGCGCGGTCGCCGATGTAGCTGCGCTCGCGCAGGCGCGCCTCGACTTCTTCGATCGACGCGACCGTTGTCACGGTGTCAAAGAGTACGACCTAGATAAGTCGCAACTTCAGCCGGAAGGAGAGCAGCGCCGCTTGCCCGGCCGAAGGCCGGGTCGGCTTAGCCGACGGCGCGATGAGATGAAACCGTCTGGGTTTCCTCTCATGAATACGAGGTGGCTCGGCTCGCGAGAGCCGGGCCACCCCGCGCCTTTACTGGCGTCCTTCCGCCTGGTTTATCGCCCGCTTCGTGAGCACGCGGGCAAGGTGCTTCTTGTACTCGGGGCTGGCGCGCAGGTCGCCGGCCGGGTCGAGACCGTCGGACGCGTGCTCCGACGCCTCCTCCGGCTTGGCGCCCTTCTTGAGCGCGTCCTCGACCGACTTCGCCCGGACGGGCGTGGGACCCACGTTGGTCAGCCCGATCCTCCAGTCGCCGTTGATCTTCTGGGCGGCGACGCCGACGATCGCCCAGTCGAACAGGCGGCGGCGGAACTTCACGTACTTGTGCGGCCCGTTGGCCACCGGGAACACGACCTCGGTCACGACCTCGTCGGGACCGAGCGAAGTCGTGAACAGGTCCTTGAAGAAGTCGCGCGCCGCGATTGTGCGCTGGTTGGTCACGATCTCGGCGTCGAGCATCAGCGCCAGCGTCGGATAGTCACCGGCTGCGTCGGCGTGCGCGATCACGCCGCCCATCGTGCCCATGTTCCGCACCTGGTTGTCACCGACCTCGCCGGCGACCTCCGCCAGCAGCGGGAGCTTGTCTTTCACGACTGACGAATTCTGGATCGACACGTGACGCGTCAGCGCGCCGATGTGCACCTTGCCGCCGCGCTCCGTGATGTGGTCGAGGTCCTTGATCCCGTTGATGTCCACGAGGGCCGTCGGCTGCGAGAGCCGCAGGCGCATCAGCGGGATGAGGCTGTGGCCGCCGGCCAGCACCTTGGCGTCTTCACCGTATTTGCTCAGGAGCTTCGATGCCTCCTCCACGGAGGAGGCGCGGGAGTATTCGAATGCGGCGGGGATCACTTGCGTGCCTCCTTCATTATGTGCCACAGCCTGTCAGGCGTGGCGGGCATGTCGACGTGCGTTACCCCGAGCGGGCTCAGCGCGTCGACGATCGCGTTGATCACGGCGGCGCTGGCCGCGATGGTTCCCGCCTCACCGATGCCCTTGACGCCGAGCTCATTGGTCGGTGACGGCGTGATCGTCTTGTCGAGCTTGATGTCCGGGATCTCGTTCATGCTCGGCATCGAGTAGTCGAGGAACGTCGCCGAGCGCAGCTGCCCGTCGTCGCCGTAGACCATCTCTTCGTACAGGGCCTGGCCGATGCTCTGTGCGATGCCGCCGTGGAGCTGGCCGTCCACGATCATCGGGTTGATGATGTTTCCGCAGTCGTCGACTGCCGCGTACCTGACGATCTTGGTCGCTCCGGTCTCCGGATCGATCTCGACCGCGCACACGTGCGCACCGAACGGCCACACGAAGTTGGGCGGTTCGAAGTACGCGACCGCTTCGAGACCCTGCTCCATGCCGGAAGGCAGCTGGCCGTAGGCCGCGAACGCGACCTCGCCGAGCGCCTTCGCCTTGTCCGGCGATCCCTTGACCGTGAACTTGCCGTTGTGGAACTCGATGTCGTCCTCAGCGGCCTCGAGGATGTGGGCCGCGACCTTCTTGCCCTTGTCGATCACCTTGCCGCACGCGCGGGAGATCGCGACGCCGCCGACCGCGAGGGTGCGCGATCCGTACGTGCCGTAGCCGAACCCCGGGCCCTCGTTGGTGTCGCCGTGCCGGATGTCGACCTGCTCCATCGGCACGCCGAGCGCGTCGGCCACGATCTGCGCGTGTGTCGTGTCGTTGCCCTGGCCGTGGTTGTGCGTGCCCACGTAGACGCTCACGCCGCCGGTCGGATGGATCTTCACCTGGGCCGACTCCGACAGCACGACGCCGCCGGTCGCCGGACCCGTGACGGCGCCCGGCCCGAGACCACAGATCTCGATCCAGGTGGACAGCCCGATGCCGTAGAACCGGCCCTCCTTGCGCGCCTGCGCGCGGTCCTTGAGTAGCTGGTCGTAGCCCGCGAGGTCGAGCGCTTTGTCGAGCGACGCGTGATAGTCGCCTGAATCGAGCGTCAGGCCGAAGTTCTGCGTCCACGGGAACTCGGATTTGTCCGGGAAGTTCTTGCGCCGCAACTCGAGAGGGTCCATGTTCAGCACCTGCGCGAGCATGTCGATGACACGCTCGGCGAGGTGCGTCGCCTCCGGCCGCCCGGCGCCGCGATACGGGTCGGTCGGGATCTTGTTGGTGAGGATGCCGATCGACCGCGAGGAGATCGCCTTCCATTTGTAGGCGCCGCCCGCGAGCAGGCAGGCGCATGTCTGAAAGGCGCCGAAGGTTCCGATATACGCGCCGGCGTCGAGCAGCTGAGTCACGCGCATGCCGAGCAACGTGCCGTCCTTAAGCGCGCACGCCTCGACGTCGTACACCTGCCCGCGTCCCGCGTAGGCGTTCTGGACCGACTCCGTGCGCGTCTCGGTCCATCGGACCGGCTGCTTCAGGATCTTGGCGCAGGCCGGAACGAGGTAGTCCTCCGGGTACGGGCTGATCTTGGAGCCGAACCCGCCGCCGACGTCGTACGAGATGACGCGCAGGCTGTGCTCGCCCATCCCAAGCGCACCGGAGACGAAGAGGCGGATCCAGTGCGGGTTCTGGGTCGACATCCACATCGTCAGCCGGTTGTCGAACGAGTCGTACTCCGCCATCACGGACCGCGGCTCCATCGGGTTCGGCGACAGGCGGTCCTGGCGGATCCGCTCCTTGATGACGACGTCCGCTTCTTTGAACGCCGCTTCGGTCGCTTCCCACGGCACATATGTCGCATCCCACGCGATGTTGTCGGGCTGGTCGAGGTGGACCTTGTCGCTGCCCGGCTTCATGGCCTCGTCGAGGTCCATCACCGCCGTCAGCGGCTCGTATTCGACGTCGACGAGCTGTGCCGCGTCGACCGCTTGCGACCGCGACTCGGCGACCACAACGGCGACCGGCTCGCCCTGGTAGCAAACCTCCTGCTTGGCGATCGGGTAGCGCGGCGGGTTGACCTTCTTCTCAGGCGCGAAGACCGGCGCCACCGGGTGGGTGGCCGGGCCGGCGATGACGCCGTTGAAGTCCTGCGCGATGAAGACGTCGACCACGCCAGGGGATCGCTTCGCCTCGACGATGCCGATGCTGCGGATCCTCGCGTGCGCGTGCGGGCTGCGGACGACGGCCATGTGGAGGACGCCCTGCTTCGGGAGGTCGTCGGTGTACCGGCCGTGGCCGGTGATGAGGCGCGGATCTTCGCGGCGATGAATCTTGGCTCCGACGAGCTGCGAGACGGCCATCTACTCCCCTCCCGCCGTGGCGGTCGCGCGCGGCGCGGCCTTGGCCTTCTCGCCGCCCATCACCTTCGCCGCCGCCTGGACCGACTTAATGATGTTCACGTAGCCGGTACACCGGCAGAGGTTGCCTTCGAGGCCCTTGCGGATCTCGTCCTCGGTCGGGTTCGGATTCGTGTCGAGGAGGTAGGCCGCGGCCATGATGAAGCCGGGGGTGCAGTAGCCGCACTGCAGGCCGTGCTCGTCCCAGAAGGCCTGTTGTATCGGATGCAGCTCGCCGTCCTTGGCCATCCCCTCGATGGTCGTGAGGCTCCTGCCCTCGGCCTGGATCGCAAACATCGTGCAGCTCTTGACGGCCTTGCCGTCGACCAGGATCGTGCAGGCGCCGCACTGGCTCGTATCGCAACCGATGTGCGTGCCGGTGAGCCCCAGGTTGTCGCGGAGGTAGTGCACGAGCAGCAGTCGGGGCTCGACCTCATGCTCGTGCCGGCGGCCGTTGACTGTGGTGGCGACCTTGTGCTTCATACGCGCTCTTACCCTCCAGGACGCGCGCGGGGTGCTCCGCGCGGAGAACGGCTCAGCCTGACTGTCCTGTCTATTGCGCTACTTTTAGGCCGGAAATGCAACTGGAGAATTCGTTTCAGGTAGCCGCCCCGCCCGACAAGGTGTTCGATTACCTCCTGGATGTGACCAAAGTCGTGGGCTGCGTCCCCGGCGCCGAGCTCACGGAGGTGGTCGACGACCAGACGTTCAAGGGCAAGGTGAAGGTCAAGGTCGGGCCGATCACGGTCGCCTACAGCGGTACGGCGCGGATCTCGGAAAAGGACGACGCTCGGCGCTCCGCCGTGCTCGCCGCCGACGGGCGCGAGACCACCGGCTCCGGCTCGGCTCGGGCCTCGGCGACGATGAGAGTTCAGCCGGCCGGCGAGGGCTCGCTGGTCGAGATCGTGACCGAGTACCACGTCGCCGGACGGGTCGCGCAGTTCGGGCGCGGCGTCATGGAGGACGTCTCCAAGCGCCTGATCAAGGACATGGCAAGCTGCATCCAGGCCAACCTCGAAGGCGCTGACCCGCCGCCGGACACCGCTGCGACCGACGTCAGCGCCGCGGTCGAGCGTTCAGCGCCGCCCCCGCGTCCCGTGCAAACGGCCGCGCCGGTCAGCGCATTTGGGCTGTTCTGGCACCTGCTGACGCTGCGGATCCAGCGGCTCTTCGGCCGGAGGCCGAGCTAGCCGAGAAAAACCGCCAGCATCAGGTCGCGGTTGACCCAGATGTTGGGCTGCGTCCAGCTTTTGCCCGTGACGCCGAAGATCGTGATCGTCGCGTCCAGGACCTGGAAGAAGCGCGCTTTCATCAGGATCTCCGTGTGCATGCTCGGCTCGGTCGCGGTGGGAAACTCGGCCGCTCCCGTGACCATGAACATCGCGCCCTGGAACATCACGTAGCGCCGCATGACGTCGGCGACGTGGTCCGGCGGCGGAGGTTCGGGCTCGATCGTGCGAATGCCGCCGATGAGGTTCTTGTTGAACAGGCCCTCGGGAATTCCGGTGAGCGGCACGGCGCCGGGGACCAGCGGCTCCGCGCTGACGTTCCGCAGGTGGAACAGCGGCTCGGGGTCGTTGATGGTCTCGCGCAGGCGCCCGCCCCGGACCTGAATCTCGGCCGTGATGCGCTCGAACGGAGTGAGAGCGTCGACCTTGCTCCACGACAGGGACGCGGCGAAGGCGTTCGACGGCGTTGACATCAGCGGGCAAGGATAACGCCGCAGCCCCCAAATCGATCCGGGATTCAAACCCGACAATGTCAGGTGTGGAGCTCAACGCTTTCATTTCGATGTCGGACGAGAAAGGGCCCGGCGACCGCGTGGCGGTCAAGGACCTGATCGACGTGCGGGGCACGGTCACGACGGCGGGCGGGATCATCCTGCCGGACACGCCGGCATCCGAGGATGCGCCGGTCGTGGAGCGCCTGCGCAAGTTCGGCTGCGTCATGGTCGGCAAGGTCAACCTGCACGAGTTCGCCTATGGCGTCACGAGCGTCAACCCGCACTACGGCACCGTGCTCAACCCGCACGACACGACGCGGGTGGCCGGCGGCTCCTCGGGCGGGTCGGCGGCCGCTGTGGCCGCGAAGATGTGCGACTGGTCCATCGGCAGCGACACCGGCGGTTCCATCCGCATCCCGTCGTCGCTTTGCGGAGTGGCCGGATTCAAGCCTTGGTACGGGAGCATCGACATCCGCCGCGTGATCCCACTCAGCCCGTCGCTCGACACGCTTGGTCCGATCGCGCCGGACATCGCGACCGCCGCGCGCGCATTCACGATGATGTCGGGCGAGGACGTTTCGCTCGACGATCTTTCCGCGCCTCGCCTGGCGGTGCCGGCCGGCTGGGTGCACGACATGGACGAGCCGACGGCGGCGGCGTGGCGCGCGGTGTCATCGGGGATCCCGGAGATCGACTTTGGCGACCGCGAGATCCTCCACCAGACCGGCCTCACGATCCTTCTCTTCGAGGCCGCGCAGTATCACCGCAGGTGGGCGACCGAGGTGCCTGAGAAGTACGGCGCCGACGTGCTGCGGCTGATCCGACTCGGGATCGACATCGCGGAGGCCGACTACCGCAGGGCGGTCGCCGACCGCGCCACCCTGGCCGAGGACGCCATGCGACGGATGGAAAACGTCGACGCATTGCTCCTCCCCGCCACGGCAATCGTCGCTCCGCATGTCACCGCCGGCCACGAGGTGCGCGAGCCGCTGTCCCGGTTCACGCGGCCGTTCAACACCACGCACCAGCCCGTCGCGGTGCTTCCGGCGCCCTCCAATGGCCTGCCGGTCGGCATCCAGGTCGCGGGCAAGACCAACGAAGGAACCCTGCGCGCGGCCGCGTGGCTCGAGCACGCCTGGCGGTGAAGTCGAAGGAACTCTATCCGGCGATCTTCAGCCGCCACGCGGAGGCGTACGAGCACCGGCTCGAGACCGCGATGAACCGCGGCGAGGCAAAGGGACGGCAGCGACTGATCGATCTCGTCGAGGCCAGGTCGGGAATGCGGATCCTCGACCTCGCCTGCGGTCCCGGCAACCTGACTCGCCGGCTGGCTGCGCTGGTCGCGCCCGATGGCGTGGTGATCGGGCTCGACCTCGCCGCGGGGATGCTCGAGCGAGCGCGCGCCGCGCACACGCCCAACGCGAGGTTCGAGGTCATGGACATCGAGGAATTGCGGTTCGACGGCGCGTCGTTCGATGCCGCCACGTGTGGGCACGGTCTGCAGTTCGTTCCGCACCTCGATCGCGCTTTGAGCGAGGCACGCCGTGTCCTGCGCGGCGGATCGCGCTTCGTCGCGAGCGTGCCCGCCGCAGGTGCCGGCTCGGTCATGAGCCTGCTCGACTCCGTGGTCGATCGCTGGCTTCCGCCGGCGCCGGAGGCCGATGACCGCGACGCCACGCGGGCCGCGGTGCTCGATCCCGAGACGTTTGCCGCAGCGGCGTCGGACGCAGGTTTCACATCGGTCCGCGTTGAGACGGTCGAAGAAACGGTGAGGTGGGAATCGGCGGAGCAGCTCGTGGGCATGTGTTCGAGCTGGTGGCTCTGCGCGTCGCGGCTCGAGAAGGTGGAGGGCGGCCGCCGGGAGTCGTTTGTGGACGACGCCATCGCCACGATCCGCAAAGATCACCCTGGCCCGTTCGAGACCACGGGGTCGAGCCACGTCCTCCTCGCCGTCGCGCCCTGAGGTGCCCAGGCCGAGCATCATCCTGCGCCTCGTCGGCTTCGCCGTGGCGGCGGGCCTGGCGATGGCGGGCGTGCAACCCGTGATCGCGGCCGAAGCCGGATCGGTCGACTTGCGCTGGGCTGTCGGTCTTACGGGGCCGGCGCTCATAGCCGCAGCGCTCGTCTTCGGCGCCGCGCGCGTCATCAACCGCAGCGACTCGCTTCAGCCGCCCTGGTACTCGGCCTGGCTCCTGCTGCCCGGTTCCTTCCTCCTGGCAGGCGCGGCGGCGATGTGCATCTTCGGCGCACTGGTCGAGGTGCCTCTGATTCCTCCCACGATGTGGGCACTGCTGGTCAGCGGCGGATCGACCTGGGTCGGTGCGATGGTGCTGGTGCGCGCCCGCTCGCACTGAACCTCGTCAGGACGCCGCGGCTCTCGACAACCGGTCCTTGATCGCAACCCGCGCCCGCTCTATCGCGCGTGCGCCATCGCCCGATTTGAACCCCGAGTTGGCCCCGCCCATGAGACTGTCGAGCTCCCACGCCAGCTGCGCCGGATCGACGGATTCATCGACCTCGCCCACTGCCTTCGCCTCGCGCACCGCCCGCTCGAGCGAGTAAGACCAGTAGGCCTTCTTCTCCAGGACGGAGTCGCGCACCGGACCGGGCTTGCGGCTGTCGTACTCCTCGGCGACGGCCCAGAAAAAGCAGCCGCCCGGAAACACGCCTCGCTCGAGGTAGGAAAGCCACGAGTTGCACAGCGCGAGGACGCGCGCCATCCCGCGGGGTTGGGCGAGGGCGGGGCGGATCACCTCTTCGGTGAAGACACGCGCCGCGTCCTCGATGGTCGCGAGGTGCAGCTCTTCCTTCGACCCGAAGTGGGCGAACAGGCCGCTCTTGCTGATGCCGAGGTCGTCGGCGAGCCGCTGCAGGGAGACCGCGTCCAGGCCCTCGGCGGAGCCGACTCTCGCCGCGTGCTCGAGGATCGAATGCCTTGTCCTGATGCCGCGGAGCCGCCTTCGATCCGACGTCTGAATCGCCAAGCTGTGTTGATTTTAGCACGACCGGTCGGTTAGTATTGGTCAGGTAAACGACCGATCGTGCTAATTGTGCAAGGAGGCTGGGTCAGGATGGTCGAGATCGAGGCGGGATGTGACGGGCGACCGGGCCTGGCGACGCTCGAGAGGACGGACTTCGCGCTCGTCGGCCGAATGTTCGAACGGCTCTCGGCCATGTCGATCTACCGGCGCTTCTTCAGTCCGATCTCGCGGCCGGACATCCTGCAGCGGTCGGTTCAGCAGCTCGACCACGTGGACCGCGAGGCCGTCGGAGCGGTGGTCGGCGGTGAGCTCGTGGGCATGGCCCAGTACGCGCGCCGGCCGGGCGAGAAACGCGCGCAGATGGCGATCGTCATCGTCGACGGGTGGCAGCGTCAGGGCCTCGGCACGCGCATGGTCGCCGCCCTCGCTCAGCGCGCGCTCGAGCATGGCATCGATTCGTTCGCGGTCGACATCCAGGGCGATAACTACGGTGGGTTGAAGCTGTTCCACCGCGTCGCGCCTCAAGCGCGGATCACCTACTCCGCTGGTGTCGGTGAGGGCGTGATCCCGCTGAGCTAGCGCGCGGCCCGCGAGTGGGTCATGCCGGCGCCGCCGGCCATCGACCTGCGGAGACACACCGCAACCCACATGCGGTACGGCCTCCAGCCCTCCGCGATCTTTGACAGCTCGGCGATGTCCGGATCGGCACGCAGACCATAAGCGCTGCGCAACGCCTCGAGCAGACGCGGCTCCCTCGTCGGCAGCTCGTCCACCGCGCTCAGCGCCCGCAACCGCACGAGCTGCGAGCCAAAGTCGCCGATTCCGGGCAGGCGCTTCAGGTGCTCGAGCGCATCCTCGGCCGGCATCGCACGAAGGACGTCGGTGTCGAGCTGTCCCGCAATCGCAGCGCGACCGAGCGCGTTGAGGTACTCGACCTTCCGCCCGAAAAGACCCTTGAAGGACTGCAGATGCGCGAGCACTTCGGGACCGGGGAAGTTGTAGAGCCGGTGACCGTGGATGTCGATGGATTCGCCGAGCTCACGCGACATGCGCTCCTTGATTCCCTGGCCCTGCCGCATCGAGATGCGGGTCGAGATGAGGCACCACGCTGTCGCCTCGTAAGCGTTCGACCAGTTGACGGGGCGGAATCCGGGGAACATCCTCTGCAAGCGCCCGACCACAGGGTCGCGGCGCCCGACATCAGGCCACTCGCTGCCGTCGACGTCGAGGCTGAGGATGCGCGCCGTCTGATGCCGCACGGCTTCCACCGGCGCCTCGCCGTAGACAGTCCCATGCACATCTCCGTCGGCGTCCTGGGTCAGGCAGACGCCGACCGGCTGCCAGTCGCGATCGGTCAGGAAGGCAAGGTGTAGATGCCCCACCGATTTCCCACCTTCAGACGGCGCCTCGTGCCAGGCGTCGATGAACCCGGCGCTCTCCTCGAGGGAGTAGTCGCCGAGCGGCCGGATCGCGAAGCTACGGCCGGTGGCGGTGGCTACGCGAGCTTGATCCGGTTCGCGCGCGGACCCTTCTGGCTCGGCTCGATCTCGAAGCTGACCCGCTCGCCGCCGGCGAGCGAGTCGAAGTTGACGTTCGAATCGAGGCCTGTCCTGTGGAAGAAGTACTCCTTTCCATCCTCGGCCGCGATGAAGCCGAAACCGCGGTCCGAGACCAGCTTCTTGATGGTCCCTGTCGGCATCTGAAACCCCCCTTCTCGAAAGTCAGTCGTCGAACGCACGGCCCTTTCGAGAAGATCCGACCGCGGCGAACATCCCCCGACAACCGGGGGACGGAATTACCTTAGCACCGGGCTACAGGGCTAGCAGCGCGACTCCCGCGAGCGTCGCGACCGCTCCCGAAAGCTTGAGCGCGACGCTCCGCCGCTCGCGCATCCGCCACACTCCCCACGCCGCCACCGCCACGATCGCGGTCTCGCGCACCGGTGCGACGACGGCGAGGGGCGCGAGGCTCAGCGCCCACAAGACGAGGAAATAGCCGGCCCACATGAAGCTCCCAATGAAGGCCGACTTACGCCATGAGGGCACGTCGGCGGCGGTGGTCGAGCTGGTGAGTCTCTTCGCGACCGCGAGGGCGAGCGGCAGCTCGATCGCCATGAGCGCGAACAGGAGCCAGCCATAAAACCATGGCTCGGTCATCCGCACACCGAGGCGATCGACGGTCGTGTAGCTCGCGATCGCAACTCCGGTGAGCAGCGCGGGCAACGTCGCGCGGCCGCCGGCCTGTGAGACCGCGACCGCGAGGATGCCGACCAGCAGAAACGCGACGCCGACAAGTTGCACGCCGGACAGTCGCTCGCCCAGCACCACCAGGCCGACCACGACCGCGATCAGGGGAGCCGAGCCTCGCGCGATGGGATAGACCGCCGACAGCTCGCCCCGCCGATACGCGACGGACAGCAACACGAGGTACCCCGTCTCCAGGACAGACGAGATGAAGCACAGGCCGAGCGCCGCGAGCCGTATCGACGGCCGGCCGAGAACGATCACCTCCGGGATCAGGGCGATCGTGGCCACGATCCCGCTCATCAGGGTCGCTCGCCGGAACGTCAGGAGTGGATCACCACCCACTTTCACGATCGCGTTCCACGTCCCGTGAAGCGCGGCCGCGAGAAGGGCCAGCCCGACTCCCGCCGCGATCATGCGACAGGCCGGCGGGGTCTCGCGAGCAGCCGCCCGAGCAGGCGGTACACCTCCGGGTTGACCACCAGGCCGTTGTGCGATCCCCACACCGGCATCGCCGGGATGTCGGGTCGCAGGCAGGACCGAAAGTTCACGACCTCATCGGTCTTGGTGTAGATCGAGGTGGTCGGCACCGCGGGTGCGAGCTTGAGGTCGTACAGGAAACGGCCCTCGCCGTCGATGCGCCGGCCGTACACGAGCTGATTGGCCGTGGTCAGGACGGTCACGGCGTGGCGTGTCATCGCGGCCACGTCAGTCCAGTCCGCGAGCGGCGAGCCGAGCGCGATCACCTGCTCGACGCTCTGTGGCCGTCGCTGTGCGAGCACCTTCGCGAGCAGACCGCCGCGGCTGTGCCCGACCAGGCTTACGCGCCTGCCCGTCTCCTTCTCGATCGCCGCCACCTTGCGCCGCAGCCCTGAGATCATCTTCTCCGAGTGATGGATGTTGAACACGATCCCGGAAAGGTGGCTCGTGTAGCCGATGCGCGTGAGCCATCCCTCGAGCACGCGAAGGTGCCAGTCGCCCGACATGAATCCCGGTATCAGGAGGACGGGTCGACCGTCGCCTCGGGGAACTCCGCGACCGCGGAACACAGGGTCGCGCAGCAGCGCTGACAGCTCGCGTATCGACAGCGGGTCCCACAACCTCACAGAGTGGGATGGTAGGTTGCGTGCTCCCCGATCAGTCGGCGTACAGGCCGCCGTCTGATCCGACCTGAAGAGGTATCGAGGGCAGCGGCGTAGGCGCGGGACCGCCCACGACCGCCGCCCCGTGGGCCGGGTCGAACAGCGCGCCGTGGCATGGGCAGGCGAGCAACTTCTGACCCCCGTCGTACGAGACCTGACAGCCGGCGTGCGTGCAGACGGCGTCGAACGCGACGAGGCTTCCACCGGACAGCGCCACCGCAACGGCCGGGTCACCACTCTTCGGATCTTGAAAGTTGAGGAATCCCCGCGACTGGAGGTCGGCGACACTTCCGATCCTGGTCCCGGTCGGCGATGCGACGGCGGTCGGCGAGGCGGTGGGCGTTGAAGTGGCCTCTCCGGTTGCGGCAGTTGTATGTCGAATCCGCGGCACCAGGCCGAGCACCCAGACCGCGGCGATGGCCGCGCCTCCCACCTGGAGCAGCAGCAGCCGGCGGCCGGGGTCGGCGGGCGTGGTCTTTTGCTCCTGGCCGAAAAGGAACGGACGGACGGTGAACACGCCCTGGTCGCCGGCGATCACGAGGGTGATCCATGCAACCGTGTAGATGCTGTCCGATCCGAGGAAATAAGGCTGCACTGTCCAGCTGGCCGTGAGGAAAAAGGTGAGGTTCACGAGGGCGCCCGCGGCGGCCGCCCATCGCGTGGCGACGCCCGCGATCGCGAATGCGCCTATCGCAAGCTCCGCCGCGATCACCAGGATTCCGGTGAGCTGGGGCGTGGCGAGGGCAATCGAGTCGATGAGGAATCGAATGGGCGACTGCGACGCGAACGCCGTCAGCTGGGTGCCGATGTAGGTCGACGACCACGGCTGGAGGAATCCGGGGTCGCTGATCTTCTGGAGACCGGCGTACACGAAGGTCGCACCGAGGTATAGGCGCAGCGGGAGGAGCGCGTAGGCCGCCCATCGGTCCCTCGGGGCAGTGGGCGCCGGCATGGCCGGGCGAACTCGCTTCTTTTTCAACTAATCAGACAACTTGTTCAATTAGTCAGACCGCTCATTAATTAGACATACAGCATGGTTAAATTGTCGAATGGCACGGCCTTACCAGTTGGGCCGGCGGCAGGAGTCCGTCGACCGGACCGCCGCAAGCATCCTAGCCGCGGCCCGAGACGAGCTTCAAGGACGCCCGGCCCATCAGCTGAGCGTCGGATCGGTCGCGCGGCGCGCGGGCGTGACGAGAGCGACCGTCTACAACCGATTCGGCTCGCGTGCCGGCTTGATGGACGCCGTGGCGCCAAGTCACCCCGCCGGAGAGCCCGAGAACGGCGAACCACGCGAGGCTGTACACGAGTTCCTGCTCTCCCGTTGCGTGCACTGGGCGGCCGGCCCGACTCTGCACCGCCACCTCGCGAAGCCCGACGAGGCCGAGATCCCTCGCCGGATCGCCGAGCGCCTCGCGGCCGCCGACGCGCTCCGCCCGGGCTGCTCGCTGAAGGAGGCGCAGGACGTTCTCGCGATGCTCGGTTCGTTCGCCGTGTTCGACCGCCTGCATCAAGACGGCCGCCGCAGCGCATCGGCTGTCGCGGAAATCCTCATGCGGCTGGCGGGTGGTGTCCTTGCCTTTGGATTCGTGGCGTAGGATTCCATGACGCATTGCGGCATAGAGTCGCAGACCTCGAAGGGCCTGTCCATTACCTGGACTTTGGTGGCTCAGGCCCCGCGGTCGTTCTGATCCACGGACTTGCCGGCAGCGCCATCAACTGGATGTCGGTGGGGCCCGAGATCGCGAAGACGCACCGCGCGGTCGCGCTCGACCTCGCCGGCTTCGGTCAGACACCGCTTGGCGATCGCTCCGCCACCGTCGCTGCCAACGGCACGCTGGTCCACGAATTCATAAGGAACGTCGTGGGCGAGCCGGCGATCGTGATCGGCAACTCGATGGGCGGCCACATCGCGATCCTCGAGGCGGCCGACCATCCCGACTGGGTCAACGCCATGGTCCTGGTCGATCCGGCGATCCCGGGCATACACGTGACGCGACCCGAGCCGGCGATGCTCGGTTTGATGGCCGCCCTATCGGTTCCCGGCCTCGCGCAGACGCTGGTCGACCGTCAGAGTCGATCGCTCGGACCGGAGGGATTGGTGGCGCGCGCGTTCGCGCTCGTGTGCGCGGACCCATCGCGGCTCGACCCTGAAGTTGTCGAGGCGCACGTTCAGCTCACGCGCGAGCGGGCGCACCTCGGCCGGCAGAATGCGCGGGCATTCGTGCAGGCGACACGATCCATCGGGCTTCGCATGGCCGATCCGCGCTTCTGGACGAAGGCGGCGGCGGTGAGGTGCCCCACGCTCGTCATCCATGGAAGCCTCGACCGCTTGATCCCGGTCGGGGCGGTGCGCGAGCTGGCGCGGCGAAGACCAGATTGGCAGCTCGAAGAGCTGGAGGGCGTTGGTCACGTCCCGATGCTCGAGGTGCCCGGTCTCTTCATGCAGGTCCTACGCGGATGGCGTCCCTATAGAATCCCGGCGGCGCCCGCCGCCGCCTCGTAACGGAGCGCTCGACAACCAAGAGAAGTGGCCTCAGTCTCCGATTCATCGCATAGCAAGCGGCAGGGCCGGATCGCGGCGTCCGTCTCGGTGCTTCCGCACCTCCGCCGCATGGGCCGCTGGGATCCCATCCCGCCCATATGGCTCGAAGGTCGCTTCTCCCTCGAGTTCCTGCGCCTCATCGCCGATCCGGTTTTCCGCGGTGACGACGTTCCGCCCGGGCTGCACCGTCCGGTGTTGTTGATTCCTGGATTTCTCGCGGGCGACTGGACGCTGCGCACGCAGTACGACTGGCTCCGGCGCGTCGGATATCGCCCACGCCTCGCGGGCGTCACGCTGAACGTGACCTACTCGGAGGTGATGCTGCGGCCGCTCATCGATTCTCTGGTCGCGCTGCACCGCAAGACCGCGTCGCGCGTCGCCCTCATCGGCCACAGCCGCGGCGGCGTGCTCGCGAAGGTCCTGTCGCACCGGCAGGCCGACCTGGTGGAGCAGGTGATCACGCTCGGTTCGCCCTTGAACGATCCGTTCGACGTGCATCCCCTCACGATGGCGGGCGTCCACGCGGCGCACCTGTACAACGCCATGCGCTACCGGCACGACGCGTCCATCGAGAATCGATTTCTCCGCGACCTTCGCGCCGAGCCCCGCGTGCCCACTACCTCCATCTATTCCCGTTCCGATGGAGTCGTCAATTGGCGGGCATGCCTGCGTGCGGACATAAATGCGGTCGAGGTCAACGGCAGCCACGTCGGCCTGGCGTTGAACCCGGAGGTCTATCGGATCCTCGCGCACATGCTGCCCGCGCCGTGGAGGGCATGAGCAGCCGGTAACATCCACCCAACGCGGGAGCTCGCAATTCGCGGGCTGAGAGGGCTGAAGAGCCGACCGCAGAACCTGATCCGGGTAATTCCGGCGGAGGGAGATTCGATGGCCGACATGACGGCCGACGCGTTCGGAAGAGTCGAGAGCCACGGGATCGATGCGATCCCCGATCGCGAACGCCACGGCGCTCCGCGCGAGCTCGCTTTTCTGTGGGCCGGCGCCTTCGTCAACTACGCAAGCCTCTTCACCGCGAGCCTGCTCACGACGTACTACGGGCTCGGGGTTTGGGACGGGCTGCTTGCCACGGCGCTGGGGACGATCGCCGCCGCGGTCATCCTCGGTCTCCTGAGCAATACCGGGCCGCGGTCGGGTCTGCCGCAGATCATCTTCACCCGCGGCGTCTTCGGCCTTCGCGGCTCGTACCTCGGCGCGGGTCTGACGCTCTTCCTCGCGGTGGGTTGGTTCGCGGTCGATTGCGTCATTGCCGCGCAGGCCGGCGCGCAGCTGCTCGGGACCGACAGCCGCGCTGTCGTCTTCGGCCTCGTGATGTCGGTCGCAATCATCAGCGTCGTCGTCGCCGTTTTCGGCCACGCGACGATCAAGGTCCTCGAGACCTATGGAGCGGTGACGTTTGCGGCGCTGTCGATGGCGTTGTTCGTCGTGCTTGCGCCGCAGTTCCACTGGACGCAGCAGCCGTCGGTCGCCGGCCCCGACTACGCCGGTGCGTTCGTGCTCGGATCGATGACGTGCTTCGCGCTGGTGGCCTCGTGGTATCCGTTCGCGAGCGACTACTCGCGCTACCTGCCCGCGTCGAGCTCGACTCGCACGGTGACGTTCTGGCCGGTCGTGGGAGTCGCCGCGCCGATGCTAGTGCTTGGGCTGTTCGGGCTCCTCCTTCCCACCGTCGACACGAAGCTCGCGGCCAACCAGGGCGTGCTTGCCGTGATCCACACGCACGCGCCGCCCTGGCTCGCGATCCCGTTTTTCGTCTTCGTGGTCGCGGGTGAGGTCTGGGCCAACTATCTCGACGTGTACACCGCGGGCCTGGTGACGCTGGCGATGGGGATCCGGCTGAGGCGCTGGCAGACCGCGCTCGCGTGCGGGGTTCTCGGCGCCGCGCTCGCCGCCTACGCCGTGCTCGTGCGCGACTTCCACGTCGCTTACGAGGACTTCCTGATCCTCACCTACCTGTGGGCGCCGGCGTGGGCGGCGGTCGTCCTCCTGAGCTTTTTCGTTTTCGACGGCACCCCGCGGCCAGGCCTGGCATTGATCGCCTGGATCGCAGGAACGGCGACCAGCCTGCTGTTCGTCAACTACGGCAACCTGTTCGGCAACGTGGGCGCAAGCGCGAGCTTCTTCAACGCCGGTCTGATCGGTGGCCTGCACGGCGCGGACCTCTCGGGCCTCGTGAGCGCGGGCGTGGCCGCGGCCGTGTACTGGGTCGCTCGACGGTGAAGCTGCCGGTTGCGCTGACCATCGCCGGCTCGGACTCGGGCGGAGGCGCCGGCATTCAGGCCGACTTGAAGACTTTCGCCGCGCTGGGCGTGCACGGAACTTCGGCGATCACCGCGATCACGGCCCAGAACACGGTCGAAGTGACCGAGATAGTCGAGCTCCCGGTCGAGCTCGTGCGCAAACAGATTGCGGCGGTGGTCGAGGATATCGGCGTGCAGGCTGCCAAGACCGGCATGCTTTCGAGCGCCGCGATCATCGATGCGGTCGCGGCAGCTGTCCGCGACTACGAGCTGGGCTTATTGGTGGTTGACCCCGTGATGGTCGCGAAGGGCGGCGCGAAACTGCTGCGCGACGACGCCGTCGACGCGCTGCGCGAGCGGCTGATTCCACTCGCGGCCGTTGTGACCCCCAACCTCCCCGAGGCCGAGGTGCTGCTCGGCAGGTCCATCTCGACGGCCGACGAGCGCAAGCAAGCCGCGCGTGATCTGGTGGCGATGGGCGCGCGCGCGGCCGTCGTCAAGGGCGGACACGCGGCGGGGGACGCAACGGACGTCTTCTTCGACGGCGCACGGATGATCGAGCTCCACGCGAGCCGAATCGAAACGGCCAACACCCACGGAAGCGGCTGCGTGTTCTCCGCGGCGATCACCTCGTGGTTGGCGCGCGGCGCGCAACCGCTCGAGGCGGTGCAGGAAGCCAAGTCGTTCATCACCGCCGCCATCGCAAATTCGCTGGAGATCGGCCGCGGCCACGGGCCGGTCAATCCCATGGCCGGGTCCAAGAAATGACGATTAAGCTTTTCGTCCGATGAGCAAGCGAAAGCGCGCCCCCAAGCCAGCCGACGACGAAGCAAGAGACGACGAAGCCAAGGCCGACATGGTGCACGTCTCACCCGACCTGCTCGCCGGCAGCCCCGACGTGTTCACCGGCAAGCAGACCGAGGAGGCGGAGGCCGAGTCGGTCGAAGAGCCCACGGCCGAGGCCGTCGAGCCGGCCGAGGCGAGCACGACCCCGATGCCAGAGCCGGAGCAGACGCCGGAGCCGCCCGCCGAGCCGGCGCCGGAGTCGCCATCCATCGCCCCACCGCCCCCGCCACCGCCGTTCGTTGAGGCGGTGCCGTACTCCGGGAAGCGGACGGGCGGGGGATCCACCGCTGCCCTCGGCATCGTGCTCGTCGTAGTTGGCCTGTTCGCGCTGCTCATCGTTCTCACCGGGGTCGACCTGACGCAGAACGGCTGGCCGCTTTTCATCATCATCCCGGGACTCACGCTCCTGGTTGTCGGCTTCATCTCGCTCGGCGGAGTTGCGACCGTCCCGGGCGGCATCGTCACGGCTCTCGGGCTCGTGCTCGCCTACGCCAACAGCACGGGCGACTGGCCGGTTTGGGCATACGCGTGGGCGCTCGTGATTCCGGGCGGCATCGGCCTCGGCGTGTACCTGCAGGCCCTGCGTGACCGCGACCAGGCGGCGCTGCGCAACGGCCGCAACCTCCTCGCGGTCGCGGTGATGATCTTCCTGATCGGCTTCGTCGTCTTCGAGTCGATCCTCGGTATCAGCGGCCGCGACTACTTCGGCAACCTGGGCAAGGCCGCGCTGCCGGCGCTGCTCATCATCGTGGGAGTGATCCTGCTGGTCCGCAGCATCCAGGCGAGCAGGCGCGCCTAGAGGCGCCCTAAAGGGTTCGGATCTTCTCCCCGAGCTTCTCCCGAGACATCTGATATTCGGTCGACTTGCGATAGGGCTTGAATCCCATGGCGCGGTTGATGCTCAACATCGGGCCGTTGGACTCGGCGTTCTCCGTCGAGACCCAGCGAGCATCGGGATGGAGCTCCCGAATGTGCAGGAGCATGGCCGCCTTGATCCATTTGCCGATGCCACGCCCGCGCGCTGAGGGCAGCACGCCCGTGAACTGCTGCTGGATCACCGTGCGTCCGTAATCCGTCCACTCGACGTCGGTCATCCCGGAGATCGTCCCGTCCGGCTCGCGCGTCAGGACCTCGTGCTCGACGACGCCCATCCGCTTGGCCTTGTCGTGCCACTCGCCGATCCGCTCCGGCGTGATGATGATGTCGCCCACGTCCAGGTCATCGAAGGGAATCGTGTTGAGCAGCGCGCTCCTCTGCTTGGCGAAGTCGGGCCACAGCTCTTTCGGCAATCCACCGTCGTAAATCTCGAGGCGCGTCTGCGGCGAGCGCTCCTGGCCTTCGCGAACCCAGCGCTCGAGCATCGCCCAATCCACCTTCGTGAGATCGATGCGGCTCTCGAGCTCCTCGAGCTTGACCTCGGCGCCAAGCCACCCGAGGAAGGCTCGCGCGTCGTCGCTTACCGCGGTCATGCCCACGGTGGTGTTGCCATGGCGGTCCATCTCGTCCGCGATGACCTTCAGCCACAACGTGGCGACCCCCTGGCGCCGATGGTCGGGCCTGACGTACGCATCGGCCCAGTAAAGGTGCTTGTTGGTCGCGTACTCCGGGTTTTGCTCCGTGACCGTCTCGCCGGAGAAGTAGCTGATCATCACGCCGTCGCGTGAGATCTCGAAGTACTCGCGCATGTCGAAGGAATCGGGCGTCTTCATGTGCGTCTCGATCACGTCGTCGGGACGCAATGGATCGTCGGGCCGCTGCTCCGCGTGCCGGATTCGCCGCAGCTCGTGGAATCGTTTCCAGAAACTTCGGTCCGCCGTCATCGGGTCGACCTTGACCGGCACCAATTCGTTGATCATCCGCCGTCGATAATTCTCCCAGCATGGCCGGAACGAAGCCCTTCAAGGTCGGGGTCACGATTCATCCCCAGCAGTGCACGATCGACGAGCTCCGCGCGGCCTGGCGACATGCTGACGAGCTGGGCGTCGACAGCATCTGGTTTTGGGACCACTTCTTTCCGCTGTACGGAAATCCGGACGGCAACCACTTCGAATGCTGGTCGCTGCTGGCGGCGGTGGCGCTGGACACGAAGGTTCCGCAGATCGGCCCCATGGTCGCGTGCGCCGGGTACCGCAATCCCGACATGCTCGCCTCAGTGGCCGCGACGGTGGACCAGCTGTCGGGCGGCCGGCTCGTGCTCGGCCTCGGCGCGGGATGGTTCGAGCGGGACTACGACGAGTACGGGTACGAGTTCGGGGAGGCCCGCGACAGGGTGCGGCTCCTCCGCGAGTACTTGCCGAGGATCAAGGAGCGGATCCGCAAGCTCCACCCCGGCCCGGCCGGGCCGATGCCGATCCTGATCGCGGGCGGAGGGGAGCAGGTGATGCTCCGACTGGTCGCCGAGCACGCCCAGATGTGGAACTCGATCGCCTCGATCGACGATTTCCGGCACAAGTCCGGCGTGCTGGACGAATACTGCCGCCGGATCGGCCGCGATCCGGCCGAGATCGAACGGACCGCAAACGTGACCGTTCGGAGCGAGAAGGAGGTCGAAGAGTGGCGCCAGGCCGGCCTCCAGCACTTCGTGCTCCGCCTCGCCCACCCCTTCGACACGAAGGGCCTCGAACGGGTGCTCCGCATCCGGGATTCCTGAGCGACAACGCGGACGGAGCTTATTTGTGGGTGGCCCACTAACAATTGATGGGGCCCGGGAATAGCATCCTTGGCACCACACCCTCTTCGCGGCGCGAGCCTCCTACCGCTTGGTCAGGAGGCTCGTTTTTTATCGCGGGGGAGGCAGGCCTCCCCCGGGGGTCCCACGCCACACCCTCAGATAGTCCGGACTATCGCCACGTTCTACATGTTGCTACCGGGTGGTAGTCCGGACTATGGCGCGTTGCTGGCGGTCCCTAGGCCGCCTTGACCGCGCTCACGAGCTTGGTCAGCGAGTCCTTGGCATCCCCGAAGAACATCAGCGTCTTCGGCCCGAACATGAGGTCGTTGTCGATTCCGGCGAAACCTGGGCGCATCGACCGCTTCATGAAAATGATGTTCTTGGCCTGGTCGGCGTTGAGGATCGGCATCCCGTAGATCGGGCTTCCGGGAGTCGACCGCGCGGCCGGGTTGACCACGTCGTTCGCGCCGACGATCAACGCCACGTCGGCGTTCTTGAAGTCGTCGTTCACCTGGTCCATCTCCTTGAGCTGCTCGTACGGGACGTTGGCCTCGGCGAGCAGCACGTTCATGTGACCGGGCATCCGCCCCGCAACCGGATGGATCGCGTACTCCACATCCACCCCACGCTTCTCGAGCACGTCGGCCAGCTCCCGCGCCGCGTGCTGCGCCTGTGCCACCGCGAGCCCGTAGCCGGGGACGATGATCACGCGCTGCGAGTAGGCGAGCAGCGTGCCCAGGTCCTCGGCTGACGCCGAGCGCACGGCGCGCCCCGCGGCGCCGCCGGCGGCCGTCGCGGTCTTCTGCACCTGCCCAAACGCGCCGAACAGGATGTTGCCCAGCGAGCGACCCATCGCGTCGCTCATCAGCTTCGTGAGCAGCGAACCCGAGGCGCCCACCAGCGTGCCGGCCACGATCAGCGCGAAGTTGTTCAGCGTGAAACCGCTCGCGGCTACGGCGAGGCCGGTGCACGCGTTGAGGAGCGATATCACCACCGGCATGTCGGCGCCGCCGATCGGCAGCACGAACGCGATGCCGAGGACGAGCGCGAGCAGCATGAGTGGGACGAACGTCAACGGCACCGACGCGATTGCCAGCACGGCGATCGCGAACCCGATGATCAGCGCCGCGATCAAGCCGTTGACGATCTGCTGTCCCGGGTAGGTGATCGGGGTGCCCGTCATCAGCTCCTGGAGCTTCGCGAACGCCACCATGCTGCCCGCGAACGAGATCGATCCGATCACGATGCTGAACACGCTCGGAAAGGCCTCGCTGAACGGCGGGTTGGAGTTGAACCGGAGCAGCTCCGCAACCGCGACCAGCGCCGCCGCCCCGCCCCCCACCCCGTTGAACAGCGCCACCATCTGAGGGATCGCGGTCATGCGCACCATCCGTGCGCCGACCGTGCCGATCACCGTTCCGATCACGACGCCAACCGCGATGATCACGATGCCCGCCGTCGTGAAGTGGAGGAGCGGGATGGTCGCGCCTAGCGCGATGACCATTCCGATCGCGGCGGTGAAATTGCCGTTGCGCGCGCCTCGCGGGGAGCTCAGCTGCCTCAAACCGAGGATGAAAAGCACCGCGGCCACGAGGTAGGCGATCGCCTGAACGAGGTTCACCTCTTCTCCCGGGCCGCGGGCTGCCGGCCCTTGAACATCTCGAGCATGCGATCGGTGACCACGAAACCGCCGACAACGTTGGTCGTCGCCAGCACGACCGCGACGAGACCAAGCACGATCTCGAGCGGCGAGTGCGCACCGGCGGCGATGAAGATCGCGCCGACGAGGATGATCCCGTGGATCGCGTTAGTCCCCGACATCAGCGGCGTGTGCAGGATCGTGGGCACTTTGGAGATGACCTCGAATCCCACGAACACCGCAAGCACGAAGTACGTGAACTCGGTCAGCAGCTCGTTGTTCATGCGGCCGAGACCATCTGCCGGGCGCGTTCGTTGACGATCTCGCCCTCGTGCGTCACGCAGGCACCCTTGGTGATCTCGTCCTCAAAATCGAGATTGATCGCCCCGTCCTTGACGAGGTGGAGCAGAAGGTTCGCGACGTTGCGCGCGTAGAGCTGGCTCGTCGCCAGCGGCATTGTCGACGGAACGTTGCGCGTGCCGATGATCGTCACGCCGTCCACGTCGACGTCCTCTCCGGCCTTGGTCAGCTCGACGTTGCCGCCGGTCTCGGCTGCGAGGTCGACGATCACGGACCCCGGTCGCATGCCGCGAACCATCTCGCCGGTGACGAGCAGGGGCGCGCGACGGCCCGGAACCGCGGCTGTCGTGATGACGACGTCGGACTTCGCGACGTGCTCGCCGATGAGCTCCCGCTGCTTGCGCAGGAACTCGTCCGACTGCTCGCGCGCGTAGCCACCCTCGCCTTCCTGTGCCTCGAGCTGAAGCTCGATGAAGGTTGCGCCGAGCGACTGCACCTCTTCTTTGACCGCGGGCCGCACGTCGTAGGAGGAGACGACCGCCCCCAGACGGCGCGCCGTGGCGATCGCCTGCAGGCCGGCCACCCCTGCGCCCATGACCAGCACCCGAGCCGGGGCGACGGTTCCGGCGGCGGTCATCATCATCGGGAAGAACTTGCCGAGCCGCTCGCCCGCCATCAGCACCGCCTTGTAGCCCGCGGCCGACGCCTGGGAAGAAAGCGCGTCCATCGACTGGGCGCGCGAGATCCGGGGGAGGAGCTCGAGGCTGAACGCGGTCACGCCACGCTCGGCCAGGGCTTTGACGATCGCTCCCTGCGTCGCCGGCTGCAGAAAGCTGATGAGAAGCGCGCCCTTCGCCAGGAGCTGCACCTCGGTCGGCATCGGCGCCTGCACCTTCAGGACCACCTGGGCGTCCTGCAGGAGGTCGGCGGCGTGGCTCACGATCTTCGCCCCGGCGGCGACGTAGGCATCGTTGGGGATGAATGCATCAGCCCCGGCGCCCGTCTCGACCGCGACGTCGAGCTTGGCCGCAACCAGCTTCGTGGCGGTATCGGGAACCAGGGCGACGCGATGCTCGTCGTGGAGGAGCTCTTTGGGCGTCGCGACCTTCACGACGGACGAATGTAAGGAATCGGGGCGCGTCCCTGCACCGCGTAGAATCACTAACTCGCTCCCCGAAGTGACCGAACCCATCGTCAACGACCTCACCATCCAGGCCGCCACCGTCAACGGATCCGGCAGCCAAACGGCCAACCTGGTGCTCACCAGAGCGATCTTTCACATGGGCATCCCGGTTGCGCCCAAGAACGTCTTCCCCTCCAACATCGAAGGCCTGCCGACCTGGTACCAGCTGCGCATCACGCCCGAGGGTCACATGGCGCGATCGGACAAGGTCGACATCCTCGTCGCCTTCAACGCCGCCACGTGGCGCGACGACCTGAAGACTGTTCGCCCGGGCGGGGTGGTCATCCACGAGGAGGCCTACTCGACCGCCGACGCGCGCACGGACGTGACGTACTACCCGGTGCCGTTCGCCAAGCTGGCGAAGGCGAAGATCCAGAGCGACACGCTGCGCAAGCAGCTCGCCAACATGATCTACGTCGGCGTCGTCGCCGGTCTGCTGGGCATGCCGTGGGAAGCCGTCGAGCACGGCGTGAAGCGCCAGTTCCTGTCCAAGCCCAAGGCCGTGCCCGTCAACCTCGACGCGATCAAGGTCGGTTACGACTACTGGCAGGACAACTTCTCCAAGACCGACCCCTACCGCCTCGAGCCGATGACCGGCAGGGTCGAGGGAAAGGTGCTGGTCGAGGGCAACCAGGCCGCCGCGCTCGGCGCGCTCATGGGAGGCGTGACCGTCGTCGCGTGGTACCCCATCACGCCGTCCTCCTCACTTTGCGAGTACCTGATCGCCTACGCGGACCGCTTCCGCGTCGATCCGAAGACCGGTGAGAAGCTGATCTCGGTCGTGCAGGCCGAGGACGAGCTCGCGGCCGTGGGCATGGCTATCGGCGCCAGCTGGGCGGGCTCTCGCGCGATGACGTCGACCTCAGGCCCCGGCATCTCCCTGATGGCCGAGTTCACCGGCCTCGCCTACTACGCCGAGGTGCCGGTCGTGATCTTCGACATCCAGCGTATCGGCCCGTCGACGGGGCTCCCCACGCGCACGTCGCAGGCCGACCTCGGTTTCGTGTACACGCTGTCCCACGGCGACACCAAGCACCTTGTTTTGCTTCCCGGGACGGTCGAGGAGTGCTACGAGTTCGGCCGTGACGCCTTCGATTACGCCGACCGGTTCCAGACGCCGGTCTTCGTGCTCTCGGATCTCGACCTCGGGATGAACCTGTGGATGACGCCGGAGTTCAAGTACCCGGACAGGAAGTTCGACCGCGGCAAGGTGCTCACGAAGGACGACCTCGAGAAGCTTGCCGGCGAGTGGGCGCGTTACCGCGACGTAGACCACGACGGCGTCACGTACCGCACGCTGCCCGGCACCGACCATCCGGCCGCCGGTTATTTCACCCGCGGCTCGGGCCACGATGAGCACGCGCGCTACACCGAGGGTGCCGAGGCTTATGCACGAAACATGGACCGGCTCTCGCGCAAGTTCGAGACCGCGCGACAGGCGATGCCGTCGCCGGTGATCGACGAGTCCGGCAAGAAGATCGGGCTCATCGCCTTCGGCTCGACTGACGCCGCCGTGCGCGAGGCGCGGGACTCGGTCGAGTTCGACTACCTGCGCGTGAGGGCGTTGCCCTTGAGCGACGAGGTGGCGCGCTTCATCGCCCGACACGATCGCGTGTACGTGGTCGAGCAGAACCGCGACGGCCAGCTCTACGACATCGTCCGGCTGGCCCTGCCCCCAGATCTCATCGATCGGGTTCGCTCGATCCGCCACTACAACGGCCAGCCGATTCCGGCAGCCGCGATCATTGACCCATTGCGCAACCAGGAGCTGGTGCCGGCGTGAGCACTACGGTCAACCGAGTCGGATTAGCTCGAGATGCCTACAAGGGCGCGGCGACGACGTTGTGCGCCGGGTGCGGCCACAACTCGATCACCAACCACATGATCAAGGCCCTGTACGAGCTCGGCATCGAGCCGCACCTGCTGGCCAAGATGTCGGGCATCGGGTGCTCGTCCAAGACGCCCGCATATTTCGTCGAAACCGCGCACGGTTTCAACGGCGTGCACGGGCGCATGCCGGCCCTCACGACCGGAGCCCACCTCGCCAACCGCCAGCTGATCATGCTCGGCGTCTCCGGCGACGGCGACACCGCGTCGATCGGGCTCGGCCAGTTCATGCACATGATCCGCCGCAACGTCGACTGCACCTACATCATCGAGGACAACGGCACCTATGGCCTCACCAAGGGGCAGTTCTCCGCGACCGCTGACCTCGGGTCGGTGCAGAAGAAGGGCGCGGTGAACACGTTCCAGCCGATCGACCCGTGCGCCGTCGCGCTCGCGTTGGGATGCTCGTTCGTCGCGCGGTCGTTCAGCGGCGACGGCAAGCAGGTCGTGCCGTTGATCAAGGCCGCCATCGCGCACCGCGGCACCGCGATCCTCGACATCGTCTCCCCCTGCGTGACCTTCAACGACCACGACGGCTCGACCAAGAGCTACTCGTGGGTGAAGGACCACGAGGAGTCGATCGCGGACGTGTCCTTCATACCGTTCTTCGAAGAGGTGCACGTCGACTACGAGCCGGGCACCGTGCGCGACGTGCAGCTCCACGATGGGTCGCACATCATGCTGAAGAAGCTCGGCGAGGACCACGACCCGACCGATCGCCGCGCCGCGCTCCGCGTACTCGAGGAGGGTCGCGCCGAGGGCCACCTGGTCACAGGTCTTCTCTACGTGGACACCCAGATGGACGACTTCGTCACGACCGAGCGCATCCCACAACAGCCACTGAAGGACCTTGGCGAGGACCAGCTGCGGTTGGACCGCGAGCAGTTCGCTCAGTTCATGTCGGAGTTCGCCTGAGCAAGACCGTCGTAGCACGGTCCCCACGGCGCCGTCCGGCGCCGGTGACGGTCGACGACGAGATAGCAAAAGGCACGAGGCTCGTCGCCCGCCGCGATCCCGCGATGGCGGCGCTCATCAAGCGCACGGGTCCGATGGAGCTCCGCGACGCGAGCCCGGACGGCTTCGCCGCGCTCGTCCGCTCGATCATGTACCAGCAGCTGGCCGGTGCGGCCGCGACGGCGATCCTCGGCCGATTCCTCAAGCTGTTTGCCGAGGGGCTGAACCCGGCCGCCGTCCTGGCGCTCCCCGCAGGCGCGATGCGCGGGGCCGGTGTCAGCGGCCCGAAGGAGGCGGCGATCACCGACCTCGCACGCAAGGTCGCGGACGGCACGGTCCCGCTCGGTGACGTGGACTCGCTGTCCGACGACGAGCTCAAGGCGCGGCTGATCCAGGTGCGCGGCATCGGACCGTGGACGGCCGAGATGTTCTTGATCTTTCAGCTGCGGCGGCTGGACGTCTGGCCGGTCGACGACTACGGCGTGCGCAAGGGCTGGACGCTCACACACCGCAAGCGCGAGCTGATCGCCCCACGCGCCTTGATGGCCGAGGGCGAGATCTTCAGGCCCTACCGGACCGTGGCCGCCTGGTACTGCTGGCGCGCCGTCGAGGACGTGACAGCTAGCACGTAGTGCGCCCTGCGCGCGCCCGGCGAACCCTAGAGGGGCGGACCGGAAGGCCCTCGGCGGATCTTCGGCGCCCTGGCGGCCACCTTCGGGTTCGCCTCCTGCGCTGCTCGCTCGCGCATGCCCGATGCGTTTACTGCGCTGCTCGTCGGCTCACCCGAATCTGACTCGCCAGGATCGCCGAATCTCTCGCCGAGGTCTTCCGGCCGCCCCTCAGCGGGCGTACTTTCGGCGCAGCTTCTCGATCGCCTGGTCGGTCATCGGCGGCCAGCCATACGCATCGAGAAACTCCCGCGCGTGGCCCGTGCCGTAGTTGTACTGCAGCGTCCAGACCCCGGCTGCCAGGTCGACCTCCGGGCTCGCCAGCCCTGCCCCGCCGAGGTCGACGAGCCCGCTGAACTTCCCCTCTTCCACCAGGACGTTGGGCAGGCAGAAATCGCCGTGCACGAGAACGTGGCCCGCCTTGCGAACGCCGAATGGGCAGTCTGACCCATCGATGGCATGCAGCCCGCGAAGGATCTGGCCGAGTTCCTGAGCCACCTGGCCTGGCGTCCAGCCGACCTGGCGATCCGAGAGCGGCACGCCGTCCAGGGCGCCCGTGATGAGCCAGTCGTCACCCGCGGCGTGCAGGAAAGCGATCACCTTGGGCACCGGCCAGCGGCCGTCGAGCCAGGCGAGACGATCGCGCTCGCCGTCGAGATGGGCGGCGCGCTTGACGAACACCGAACTGCCCTCCCCGCGAAGCCGCCAGACGGTGCCGGCCCAGCTCATCCACGCAAATTCCTCTTTGACCGCGACACCACCGAGCGCGGATTCCGCCGCATCGCGCACGTCCGGGGGCAGAGGAAGCGATGAAGATTTCACTTCACACGTGTCATTAGGATTGGGCGGGGTGGTGTGGTGATCGGCTTACCCGAAACTTCCGACGCGTTCAAGCGCGTGACCTGGTCTGACGTCGCGCCATTCTACGAAGACCTCGCCTTACGCCCGCTCAGCCGCGACACCGTCGATGGCTGGCTGGCGGACTGGTCGCGTTTCGAGGCGCTCCTCGCTGAAGCCGCAGCGCTGGCCAACTTCGCCTACTGCGTCAACACGGCCGACAGCGCCGCCGAGGAGGCCCACCTGCGGTTCGGCAGCGACATCGAGCCGAAGGCCGACGAGCAGCGCTCGAAGCTCCAGCGCCGGCTGATCGACCTCGGCTACGTGCCGCCGGGCCTCGAGGTGACGGTGCTCAAGTTCCGCAACCAGGTAGAGCTGTTCAGCGAGGCCAACGTCCCGCTCTTCGCCGACCTGGCGAAGCTTTCGACCGAGTGGGCCAAGGTCATCGGCGCAATGACCGTCGACTGGGACGGCGAGGAGAAAACGCCGCCGCAGATGTGGCCGTACCTCGAGAACACTGACCGGGCCGTCCGCGAGAAGGCGTTCCGCTCGCAGTTCAAGCCGTACGTCGAGCAGCGGGACACGCTCGCAGGCTTCTTCGACCGCATGTATGACCTGCGCACGCAGGTTGCCAGGAATGCGGGCTTCGACAACTACCGCGACTACGTCCACCGCGAGAAGAACCGCTTTGACTACACGCCGGACGACTGCTTCCGCTTTCACGAGGCGGTCGAAGCTGCGGTGCGGCCGGCGATCCAGCGGCTGCTCGAGGTCCGGCGCAAGCACCTGGGCGTCGATCGACTCAGACCCTGGGACAACTGGGTCGACCCCAAGGGCCGCTCACCGCTCAAGCCGTACGCAAACGTGGGTGACCTGATCGAGCACTCGGCAGGCGTTTTCGGCCATGTCGATCCGGACTTCCGCGGTTACTTCCAGACGATGGCCCGCGCCGATCTGCTCGACCTGGACAACCGCAAGGGCAAAGCACCCGGCGGTTTCTGCGACTCGCTGCCGGCGCGCAAGCTGCCGCTGATCTTCATGAACGCGGTCGGGATCGACGAGGACGTGCGGACGATGCTGCACGAGGCCGGGCATTCGTTTCACGTGTTCGAGGCGTCGCGCCTTCCCCTGATCTTCGAGCGCCATCCGGGCGCTGAGATGGCTGAGGTCGCGTCGATGTCGATGGAGCTTCTCGCCTCACCGTTCATCGACCGCGGGCACGGCGGCTATTACGCCGAAGAGGACGTCCAGCGCGCCCGTCGCAATCTGCTCGAGCGCACCGTCCATTTCTTCTCGCACTGCGCGTCGGTCGACGCGTTCCAGCAGTGGATCTACACCGACCCCGACGGCCGCGACGCGGATGCGCGGGATCAGAAGTGGTTGGAGCTGCGCCGGCGCTTCGAGGGCGACATCGTCGACTGGAGCGGGCTCGATCGCGAGCGCATCGCCCGCTGGTACTTCCAGCCGCATTTCTTCGAGTACCCCTTCTACTACATCGAGTACGGCATCGCGCAGCTCGGTGCGCTGCAGGTCTGGCGCAACAGCCTGCGCGACCATGGCGAGGCGGTGCGCAAGTACCGCGAGGCCCTGGCGCTGGGCGCGACCAAACCGCTGCCCGAGCTCTACCACGCGGCCGGCGCGCGACTCATCTTCGACGCTGACGGAATGCGCGAGCTCATGGACCTGGCGGAGGAAGTCCTCTCGACGCTCGACGCCTAGGTCAGCGCCGCCGGGCGCCCGCTCGCCGGGCGCGCGCAGGGCGCACTTTCTCAGATCGACCGCAGGTTGCGGAGAGGCTTCTTGGGCCCAAACCGCGGCGCCCCGATCCCGGCCGCGGTGATCAGTCGCACCACGCGAGCGCGGTGTCCGCGATACGGCTCGAGCAGCTCGAGCATCCGCTCGTCGGTCGAGCGCACGGTTCCTTCCAGCGCATAGCCGACGGAATGCGGCAGGTGGTAGTCGCCGACCGGCACCGCGTCGGCGTCGCCCAGGGCGACCATGGCGACCTTTGCGGCCGTCCAGGGGCCCACGCCGGGAAACGCCAGGAGCCGGCGGTACGCGTCAGCCATGGCCATCTGGGACGTCTCCTCGACGCGCTTGACGCTGCGCGCGGCACGGATCACGACATCGGCGCGGCGGCGCTCGATCCCGAACTGGTGGAACCGCCAGTACGGGGTGCCGGCGAGAACCGCCGGCGCAGGCGGGAGCTTGAGAGGAACAGGTCCGGGCGCGGTCTCGCCCAGCGCGTTGACCAGGTGGTGGTACGAGTCGCGGCCCTCGATGGTCGTCACCTGCTGGAGCAGGACCGTGGGCACGAGCGCCTCGAACACCGCGCCCGTGCGCGGCATACGCAGACCGCGGATCTCGCGGCGCAGCTGCGCCAGCAGCGGATGGCTCGCCACGAACCCGGTGTCGTCATCGCGCTCGCCGCACCACTCCGCCGCGTGCAACACGGCCCACTCTGAGCCGCTGCCCCACGCTTCGACCTCGACGCTGCCGTCGCGGGTGCGATGCAATCGGACCGAGGCCGGCCCTTCGGGTGTGCGTGTCGCGCGCCACACATCGCCGTCGTGGTGACGGAGCGACGGCCCCGAACCAAGCGCACTCAGCGTCAGCCACAGGTCCAGCGGACGGCGCGGCGCGAACGATCCGGCTACGTCCGGAATCACAAGGTGAGGTTAATCGAGGAGGTTACCGGGTGACGGGCACCATGAAGGTGAAGGTGCTGCCGGAGCCGACCTTCGAGTCGACCGTCAGGTCGCCATCGTGCATGCGCGCGATCTCGCGCGAGAGCCACAAGCCGAGGCCCGTTCCCTGCGCGTGAATCGCGTTCTCGATGCGGCCGAACCGCGTGAAAAGGTTGGCCTGGTCCTCGGTGGAGATGCCTACGCCCCGGTCATGCACCGAGACAAGGGCCCTGTCGCCGTCGCGCCGCACATCGACGTCGATGTCGGTTCCGGTGGGCGAGTACTTCGCGGCATTGCTGAGCAGGTTGCGGACGACGATCTGAAATCGATCCGGGTCGACGTCGGCTTCGATCGCTTCGACCGGCATGTCCACCTTGAGCTCGTGTCCGCTCAACGTCATGCGCACTCCGTCAATTGCGTCCTCGGTCAGCTCGACGATGTCCGCGCGGCTTCGCTTGAGCGCCAAACGGCCCTCCTCGAGACGCGAGGCTTCGATCATCTGCTCGATCATCCAGTTGACCTCGTCCGATTTCGAGATGAGAAGCGGCAGCACCGATTGGATCTTTGGCGCGACTTCGCCAAGGGCGCCGGACTCGAGCATCGTGAGGTAACCCTTGATCACCGTCATTGGCCCGCGGAGCTCGTGGGATGCGATGTTGAGAAAGTCGGTCTTCGCGCGCTCGAGTCCCGCGATCCGCTCGCTGAGCGTTACGCGGTTGAGGCCGGCGGAGAGGCTGGTCGCGTACTGGCTCAGACGCGCCAGCTCCTCGTCGCCGAAGATGGGCATCGAGCGCTCGGAGCGGATGACCATCGCGCCCCGACCCTGCTGCAGCTCGAGCGGCACGACGATGCTCGCGCCAAGCCGTCGCGGCGCCTGCCCGTCCTGGCCGGCAACGAACTTCCCGCGCGCGGCGAGCTGCTTGGCGTCGGCAGCCGTCATCCCGTTGCTGGCGAGGACCGCGCCGTCAGCGTCGACGATGAACGCCGCCTCGCCGCCGACCAGACGCCCCGCCCAACCTAGAGCCTTGTTTGCCAGCGACACGCGGTCGGGGCTGTACAGAAGGAGGTCGTGCAGCGCGCTGCGGAACTGGTCCTCTTCTGGTTGTCGCCAGATGCGGCGGAGCCACACCGGTGGAAAGAAGGCCACGTACAGGATCGGCACGATGGCGAGAGCCACGAGGTCGACCACCAGCGTGGCCGGATCGCTGAGAGCGCCGGCGACGGTGCCGAATACGAAGACGAGGAGCACACCCAGGTAGCCGAGGCTCAGGGCGCGCAGGCGTGCCATCTCCACCGCCGGGCGGCCGCGAGCCGAAAGCCAGAAGGTGACGATCGGATCGAAGATGCAGTAGGCCCACACCGCGACGATCGCCACAAGCGCCACGGTCTGGACCGGGTTGTGGAGCGAGTTCGCGTTGCCCGGCATCGCCGACCCGACGCCCAGAAGGCCCGCCACGATCAGGGCGAGGACGATCGCATTGCGCATGCGCACCCGGAACGGAACAAAGGAGTCGCGGAACATCAGCAGCCCGTAGCCGGACAGGAGGAAGAGCACGATGCCTGCGTCAGTCGCCACCTGGCCGGCGAGGCCGGCGGTGTAAAGGGCGGGCGAAACGATTATGTCGAGGGCAAGCGCCAGCAGACCGAGCGCCAGGTAGGCGTGGCGCCGGTCGGGCTCGTGTGCCCACGCGAGGGCGGTCCGGAGCGCCAGCGCCGCGAAGGCAAGCTCGACGGCGAAGGCGAGAATGGCCAGGACGTTGGACATCGACGGCAGAATAGCCTACACGACGATTTTCAAGGACAAGTGGTTTGCGCGTCGGGTGAGTTACCCGACAAAGCGACGGCGGCGCTAGGGAAATCTAAAGGGCCGGCGTTACCGTGATCCCGTCCGGATCGACCTTCGACGAGGCGATCCGGCGAATCTCGAACTGGCGCAAGCCGCGGATCCCCGCCTGGACGCCGGCGGCCCCCTGGCCCTCGAGGACGTTGATCCCCAGGTGGTGGTGGTAGCCGTCCCAGCTGAGGAACCGCATCACGCGGCCGGCCTCGGCCATCAGCTCCATTCCCAGGGACTCGTAGAAGGCCTGGCTCGCGTCCAGGTCGGCGACGTTCAGGTGCATGTGCCCCAGCACCGTGCCAGGCGAGAAGTGTGGGTTCGGGGGGTCGGCGATGCGGAGCAGGCGCTCGAAGTCGAGGTGCTCTATGCCGATGTTCAGGTGGCCGTTCGTGTACTGCCATTCGCTGCGCGGCCGGTCGGCGTAGACCTCGATGCCGTTGCCTTCGGGGTCGTCGAAATAAAGCGCCTGGCTCACGAGGTGGTCCGATGTTCCCGTCAGCGGAAGGCGCTCCTCGAGGCTCCGCTGCAGGAATCCGCCGAGCTCGCGCTCGTCGGGCAGAAGGATGGCGAAGTGATAGAGCCCTGCCGTATGTCGGGGCCGCTCGCGGCCATCGGGAAGAAGGGTGAGCTTGAGGATCGGGGCGCCACCCGCGCCGAGCAGCGCCTGGCCATCGCCGGCCGTCTGGCGCTGTAGACCGAACCACTCGTAGAACGCGACCTCGCGCTCGAAGTCCAGGACCTTCAGCTCGACCGCGCCGAGCGGCCAGTCCGCGCTCATGCTGCTAACACAGTCGCGAATCTTCCCTGATCGTGCTCGCGACCCGCACCTCGACCATCGCCACGGCCGAGAGGTTGTAGGTGCGCGACTCGCTGCGGAGGGTGATGTCGACCAGACCGGCGCGATCGTCGCTCGGCAGCTGGGCCGCGAGCTTCTCCGACTGGTACTGCAGCGAGCGGCACGCGGAGTGGGTGTGGTCGAAGATCTGTCGCGAATCGGCCGGAAGATCGGTCAGGGCAAACTGCAGCGCCCGCCCACCGGGCACCTGGAACGTCAGCGTGAAATCTTCGGCGACCACGTAGTTCGCGGCGTTGCACTCCACTCCAACGCGTCCCGAATCCGCGGCAATGAAATAGTCCGTCGACTTCGGTACCCGTGCGTGGTTCGCCTGCCACGTGCCGATGTACGCACCGAAGTCCGTCAGGCCGGGTTGCGAAGGCAGCCCATCGGGACATGCGACGAGCGCGGTCGCGGGAGCAGTGGTTGCGGCCGGTTTTGCTGTCAGGTCCGACGGTGTGCTGCAAGCTGCGACGAGGAGGCACGACACGGCGAAGAGGCCCACAAGGAACCGCATGGCTCGCGCCAACATCGTAGGCGACTATTTGCGACGGAGCGTGTGCCAGGCGGAGTCCATCGCACCCATCGGCCGGCCCGTCTCCTCACGCACCAGGTCCCATCCGTCCGCAAATCGCGTGCGGACCTCATCGCGCGCCAGACCGCGCGGACCGAGCCGGCCCGAACCGTTGTTGCGGATGAACCCGAACAAGAGCAGGGTCGAGCCTGGCGCTGCGACCGCGCTTGCGCCGCGGACATAAGCATCGCGGCGTTCGTCGGGGATGCTGTGGAAACACCCCAGGTCGAGGAGCAGGTCGTATCCATCGCCTATGCCGAGCTCGGCCAGCCGCGTGACGTCGCCGACCAGCAGACGCGGGGACACTCTCGCGGCGCTCGCCTTCTTCCTGGCGGCGTCGACCGCCCGCGGCACGAAGTCGACCCCCGTGGCGTCCCATCCTTTCTGCGCGAGGTAGACCGTGTTGGTGCCGGTGCCACACCCCAGATCGAGAGACCGGCCCGCAGGATGAGACTGGACGAAGGAGACGAGCTCCGGCGGCGAGACGCCCGAGTCCCAGGGCTTGAAGCCGAGGAGGTATGCGGCTCGAAAGAAGACGCTTAAGGCGCTAGCCCTGTCCGCCCTTGTAAAGGCGCTCGGCGGCCGGACGGTAGTACTCGTCGAGATTCGCGGGCACACGCGCGTCCCAGCCGAGCAGCGTCTGCGTCCGACGCGGCATGCGAAGGACGACGTCGTCACCGAGCATCCGGACCGTATCGATGTGCTGCTTGATCCAGGGCGGCACGAACCCGTGATTCACTGCGACCCGGTCGGATTGTGAGTAGTTGGTGCCCGCTGCGTGGAACAGGGTCGAGTCGAAGATGATCATCGATCCCGCGGGACAAACGCCCTGGATCGCGGTCGGCCGCAGGGCTTCGACGTCGATTGGTTTCAGCTGCTGGTGCGAGCCGAGCAGGAACTGCGTCGCTCCGTTTTCGATTCGATACTCGTCGATTGCGAACATCAGGTTGATCGACACCACGGCGCCGTTCAGGACTCTCGGAAAGTCCATGTGGAAACGCGTCTGAAACACACCCTTCGTTTCGGCGGGGCGGGATTTCGGCGGAAGAACCAGGCCGGTCTGAAACTGAAGCACCGCGTAAGGCGACAGCAGGCTGTCGATCACGGCCAGGGCCTCGGGCAGCTCGAGAAAGCGGGCCAGAATCGGCTCGTACTTGAGCGGTAGACGAACCACCCCGAGCTCATCGGAGCGGTCGAGCTTCTCTTTGCCGACCTCTTTCAACACAGCGGCCTGCGCGCGATACATGGCCGCGCGGGCTTCGGTCAGGAAATCCTTGTCAAGGACGCCTTCGACGGCGACGACACCGAGGGTCCGAACCAGGTTGGTGGCCTTCGTCAACCATTCCGTGTCTTCGCGGGCGTTGAGCGTAGGAAGAATCGTGTCGGGTGCGTTAACTGAGGGAACCATTTCGGGCACTACTATATGTCGCCGTCCCGCGCAATCGCCCACGCCGGGGTGGCTGGGGAGGAAGGATTCGAACCTTCAACCTTCTGATCCAGAGTCAGCTGCGCTACCGTTGCGCCACTCCCCAACTTGGCCGTCACGCGCGGCCGGGGCGAACCATTCTAAGTAGCGGCCGGCGCCGGCCTACTCGCGCGAGATGACCACGTCCGGCTTGCCCGCGCCACGCTCGGCCTTCACGGACATCCGGATCGAAACGGATTCCCCCTCACCCATGAGTCTGCGGTAAGTGTCCTCGAGAAGCGTTTTGGCTCTGTAGAGATTCACCGCCCAACCCACACCGAAGACCCGCTCGCTGAACAGGTGATCGGACTCGGGATTCCAGTAGGCATCCCGGATCCGCCGCCATGTCGGCGGTCGAAAGTCGTACGGCACGACGCCGCCGACCTTGCCCTGCCACGTCCTCTCTTCCGCCGGCTTGGACAGCTCCGTTGCGACGGCGGCCACCACCAGCCCGAACGTGACGAATCGAACCAAGCGACGGAGGTTGCGCAAGTTCCCCATACTTCAAAGGAAGCGTAGTACCAGAGTAACCTTGCACGTTTTCCACTCGTTGTTCCAGGCGGGGTAGATGGCCAGCAGGCTTCCGTTGACCACGCGTTGGCTGCGCTGGCTCACGCCCGGGCTTCAGATCAAGCGCTGGCTGCTGCTCCTCATGGCGTCCGAGCTCGTCCTCGTCCTCGGCGTCGCGTACGGATTGAAGGAGATCTACCAGACCGCACGACTGCCTGGCTTCTTCTACTACCTGACGCTGCAGTTCCTGCCCTACGTACTTCGCGCCTTCATCTTCCTTGTCATCGGTGTGGGGCTGCTCGTGCTGAGCTACGTGAAGCTCACGCAATCGGTCCTCGGGCCCTTCCTGCCAGGGAACAGCACGGCGAGCGTCGTCGAGGTGATCCACGCGTTTCGACTGCGCGGCCGTGGACCGCGCGTCGTCGCGATCGGCGGAGGGACGGGGCTGAGCTCCTTGCTGCGCGGTCTTAAGACGTACACGTCGAACCTTTCGGCGATCGTTACGGTCGCCGACGACGGAGGCTCGTCAGGCCGGCTTCGGGACGAGTATCGGATCCTTCCTCCTGGAGACTTCCGTCAGTGCCTGGTCGCGCTGGCCGACGCCGAGCCGCTAATGAAGCAGCTGTTCGACCACCGATTCAAGGAAGGGTCACTGGACGGCCACGCGTTCGGCAATCTCTTCATCATGGCGATGGCCGACGTCACCGGAAACTTCGAGCAGGCTCTGCGCGAATCCGGGAAGGTGCTGGCCGTGAAAGGCACGATCGTCCCCTCGACCCTGCAGGACGTGACCCTCGTGGCGACGATCAACGGCCACGAGGTCGAAGGCGAATCCACCATTCCCAAGCAGCACCAGCCGATCAGCCAGGTTTTTCTCAAGCCCGACGGCGTCCAGGTGAATCCCGAGGCCGCGCAGGCGATCCTCAACGCGGAGCTGATCATCTGCGGACCTGGTTCTCTCTACACGTCGATCCTCCCCAATCTCCTGGTCGAGGGCATGGTCGAGGCCATCAAGGCGTCGCCGGCCCTGAAGCTGTACATCTGCAACCTCGCGGCGCAGCCGGGCGAGACCGACGGCTACGCCGTCAACGATTACCTGCGAGTCATCCGCGAGCACGTTGGGGCAAACCTCTTCGACTTCGTGCTCGTCAACTCCAACACTACCCACCCGCCGACGGGCGGTCAGACCCCGGTGATCTTCCGGCCTGTCGACACCTCACGGCACCCCGAGGTGCGCTTCATCGCGTCCGACGTGGTGAATGTGCGCATTCCATCGCACCACGACCCGGACAAGCTCGCCCGCACGATCATGCGGAAGGTGTGGCAGGCCTAGCCGCGGCGAGCGCGCAACCGGACGAACGCTTCGACCAGCACAGCGGCCACGGCGACATAGAGGAATCCGTCGAGCGCGTCGACCACGTAGTGCTCGCCCAGGTAGACGATCGCGGCACCGACGCACGCGGTCCAGCCGATGAGCAGTAACGACAGCCACCGGTACCTCGACCACGCGTAGACGGCGGCGAGCGCGGGGAACGCGGCGTGCAGCGACGGGAACGCCGCGAAGCGGTTCGGATTGAAGCTCGCGTAGATCGCCGACACCGAGTAGTGGTTGTCCCACAGCGCCTGCACCGTGTGGTCGTTGATCTTCACCACGTCGTGGAGCTGGTACCACGGCGGCGCGCTGGGAAAGAACAGGTAGGTCGCGAACGCGACGAAGGACATCACGAGGAGCGCCGCGATGTAGCGGTGAAAGTGCTCGCGGCTGCGGAGCCAGAAGAAGAATCCGACCAGGATCGGAAGCGGGAAGTGCATGAAGTAGAAGAAGAGCGCGACGACGTCCTGCGGACTGACAACGCCGGGCCGGTAGAAGGCGTGCTGCAGAACGAGTGTCGGGATGTTGCCGCCGAAGACGAATCGCTCGAGGCCTGAAAGGTCGTGCGGAGCGAATCCGGTCTTCGCCGCAAAGCCGCGCATCTCTTCGTACGCGAGGAACAGAAGAAGGAACGGACCCCAGTCGACGACAAAGGCGCGACCTCGGCCCAGAGGGATCGCGATGACCAGCAGCGCGAGCACGACCCACTCCGGCTCGATCGAGATGCCGCGCCACAGCATCACGCCGAAGATCAGCGCGAGGTAGGCGAAGCTTCCGATGAGGAGAGCGCCCGGGCGGCGCACCCGCACTGTTTTTTCAGCCGGTGCGGACAACCGCCACCGCCGCGATCTCAACCGTCGCGCCGAGGGGCAGCGCATTCGTGCCGACGGCGGCGCGAGTGTGCTTGCCACGCGATCCGAGGACCTCCTGGAAGAGGTCCGACGCACCGTTGACGACAGCTGGCTGCTCCGTGAAGTCATCGCGCGAGCGCACGAACCCGATTACCTGTGCGAGCTCCTCCACGTTGTCGAGGCCGACCGCCTGGTCGATTTGCGCCAGCACGCTCAGCCCGCAGAGGCGTGCCCGCCGGTTCGCCTCTTCCACCGAAACTTCGTCGGGGCAGCAGCCCGTCATCACGACAGCACCGTCGCGGGAGATCTGACCCGCGACGTACAGCAGCGAGCGTCCGTCGCCGATGGCCACGAGCCTTGTCTGCACATAAGACGCGACCGGCGCGGCCGCCGCCGGCAGCGTGATGCCGAGCTCACGCAGCCTCTCCTGTGTCGTGGACACCTCGAGGCCAGTCTATTAGGTCTATCTGTAGCGACCGCGCAGGTGCGCCACGACCGCGGTGAGCATGACCGCGAGCGCGCCAAGTCCCAGGCCGACGTAGGGCAGCTGCGGCGCGCCGAGAACGCGATCGAGCACCGAGGTGCTGGGCGATGAGGTTGGCCGGACGCTGCTCGCCGCTTGCGTCGGTGGTCCCGGCGGACCTTGCGGGACGCCGCCGGTGTCGTGGTACACCCACAGCGAAGCCGCATGCGTCGTGGGCTGGAACGCGGCGATGTAGAGAACAGGGTTTTCGTCGTTGGAGACCGCAAGGGCTGTCACCGAAGGTTGCGATGGTTGGAGAGAACGGAAGGTCTGGCCGCTGTCGTCGCTGCGCCAAAGGCCTCCCGTCTGAGACCCCCCTCCGTCGCTGGCGGCGTAGAAGCGGTCGAAATGATCTGTGATGAACGCGACCTGCGTGTAATCCGTCGTCGGCAGCAGCGCGCCGCCGCTCAACGGCGCGAACGTCGCCCCGTTGTCCTCCGAAAGGAAGAGACCCGTGTTGGTTCCAAGCGCCAGCGGCCGGGCGTTTCCCGACGGCGGGAGCGGCCCCGCCGCGAGCCTGACGACAGTCGTGCCTGCCACCGGCGGCATGAGGGTCGTCCATGAAGCGCCGGAATCGAGGCTCTGGTACAGCGGCAACGAACCAGAGACCTGAGTGTCGCTGCCGGCGACAAACCGCACAGGTACATGGATGGCTTCGACGGCTATCGCGTCGATGCTGCGGTTCGAGAGCGTCGACTGCGTCCACGCGCCGCCATCGGTGCTGGTGTACACGCCCTTATCGGTACCGGCGGCTTCGACCGTGAGCGAGAACGCGAACGCATGAACGTTGCGGCCGTCGAGTCCTGTTGGGTTGGACCAGGTTGCGCCGCCGTCTCGACTCACGAATGCGCCTCCGCCTCGAGTGCCGGCCAACACCAGCCCCGTCGTGTACGGGTCGTAGGCGATCGTCGTCACGACCGACTTCCCCGAATGCACGACCGCCCACGTGCCGCCTCCGTTGGCGCTCTTGAGCAGCGAACCATCTGAGCTTCCTGCGAGCAAGACCTGGTTGTTAGCCGGATCGACCGCGAGCGCGAAGATCGCGGTACGGCCCTGATGCGGCAGCGCGCCAAGTTGAACCCAGGTCGAATCGGGCAAGGCATCGGCGAACACCACGATTGATGCGGTCGCGATCACCCACAACGCAACGGCGGTCGCAGCGAGACGTGGGCCAAGAAGCGACACGAACCTGCCGATTATCACCCAAGCCCTCGTGCGGGCACGCTCAAGAGGATGTGGTCAACGTCCGTTTGCCTACAATCCGAGGGTGCTGGCTCGCGTGGGTGCCTGGCTGGACCGGGCCGCATTCAAACCCGCATCACTCCCTGACGACCTCGTCACGGGATTGGCTCTCCTGCCCACGGTGGTGGCGGGGATCATCATCTTCAAGACACCGGCGGCGCAGATGCTCGGAATCGCGCTCGCAGCCGGGAGCATCGGCGTGCTGATCGGTTACTGGTTCTTGCGTCGCCACTTCCGCCACTCGGCCGGCAGCCCATTGCTCGCGCCGGTGTTCGGGGTCGCGCTGATCGGCGCGGGCGCGAGCCTCGCGGTCGCGGTGGAGATTGCCGCGCTTGCGGTTGCGCTCGAGGTCCTTCGCGTGCGCTACATGCCCGTCATTCGCGCGCAGTCCGGTTTGCTCGCGTACGCCGCGATCGCTCTTCTCACGCGAGGATTGCCATTCGCTTATGTCAACCCTGCGAACGGTGCGGCGTTCGGCGAACCAATCGCAACCTGGTCCAGGTTCTTCAGCCCATCATCGGCGCCGATCGACCCGATTCGGCTGTACATCGGCAACGTGCCAGGACCTGTTTTTGCGACGTCGCTGCTCGCGGTGGCCGTGGGCATCGCATGGATGGCTTACGCGCGCCGGGTCAGCCTGGTCGTCCTCGTCGCTTTTCTCGCGGGCGCAGGGCTCGCGATCTACACCTTCCACTGGGACGCTTTGTTCCAGCTCGACAGCGGCCCGACCTGGTTCGTGGCGGGTCTGCTGCTCGCCGACCGGCGCCTGCTTCCCGAGTCGTGGTCGATTCGTCCGGTGCTGGGGTTCGCGGGTGGATTGTTTGCCGTCGGATTGCGCCACAACGGCTACGGCATCGAGGCGGCGTTCTTCACGGTGGCCGCGGTGCAGGCGGTCATGGCGGTGATCGTGATCCTGTACTGGGCGGGTTCACTGGCCCTCGAGCGGTGGAAGCGCACCCGGCGCCTGCGTCAGCGCGAGGCGAACCTGCGGGTCGTCAAGACCATCTCTCGCGCGTCCTGACCGAAGCTCACCTCGGTCTTCGCAGCACTTAAAGCATCGCCTAGAGCGACCGCACGCTTCTTGATCGCCGTGGTGACGCTGGCTGGCAGGCGCTTGAAAGGCGCCACCTTCACCTGCAGCCTTCCGTTCTTGGCCGTATGCGTCCACGTGCCGACGACCTCGCCATTGAGGAGGACGCATGCGGAGATCCATCCCGCGACGCGGCTCACTCGCGATGCGAAGCCGCTCGCCACCATGTGGTCGCGCCGCGCGTGGCCCATCAGATATGTGTCGAACCCCGGAAGCAGCTGCACGGGCTCATCGATCTTCGCCCTGCGCAGCGTCTCGGTGTCATTTCCGAGGAGCTGCATCGCAACGCCGTCGACCGACACGGTGACGAGCTCGTCCTTCAGCGCGGACCACGCGGCGTTGCCGACGCCCGGCCATGCCCCCCACCACCTGGTGAAGTCCACCTTCGTCGCGGGGCCGTACGCGCTCAAGTAGCGCCGCGCCATCGCGGCAAGCGCGTCTTCCTGGTTCACGGAATGCCACGACGGGAGCCATTTGTCGGGCCGGACGAACGTGACGCTCTGGCCGCGGCTGGGGCCAAAGCAGAGAAGTCCCAAGCGCGCCGCGGGCTTGAGCATGCCGCCCCAGCCGGAGCGAAGCAGCTCGCGAACACGCTCCGACTTTCCCTTGCCGACGGCCGCGATGAGCTCCTCGCGCGTGATCGGCTTTCCGTCGAGCTTTGCGCCTATCTCGTCGACGATCGCCCAGAACTCCTCCGCCGAGATCTCCATGTACTTGAGCCACGAGGGACGCATCTGGGACTTCCACAGTGCGGTCATGGCGCCGACGTAGGTCGGAAGGTCCTCAGACCTCGTGACGTGGAGCGTCCCGCGCATGAGCCATGTCTTGACGAGGCTTCGGTCCTTCCACAGGGCCCTGCGCACGTCCTCCACGGTGCAGTCCACCCGCACCGCGACCTGGAGCTCGGCCGCGGACATGACCTGGGCCTGCACGCCGCCGACTTCCCCGACCACCTTCGCGAGGTCCTTCTTCGGTGCTCGCCGGTCCAGGTGATGGCGGTGCAGGCGAAACGCATGGACCTGCGGCCATGTGACCGCGGCCGCAATGGTGCCTGCGGATTTCACGATGCGTGAATGATCGGGGTTGCTCGGCTACAAAAGCATCGGGGCTCGGCCGGCCTCGAACCAGCTCTGGCCGCCGTCCTGCGTCATCCAGATGTAATGGCTCGAGTCGACGGCCCAACCGTCGCTTGGGTCAGCGAAATTGAAGCCGATGAACGCGGCGCCCTGGGGACCGGCGTCGAACCAGTTCTTTCCGCCGTCGTGGGTGATGGCGATCGGGCACGCGGCTGCCGCAGAGATGCCGAGCACCGTCGCCACCTCCTCGACGGGCAGGTCAAGGTAGAAGTAGAGGAAGATCGCCTGCCGGTCTTTCGGCGGAAGGTGATCGAGTGCCCGCTCCAGGTCGACGTGGTCGGGGTGAGGGTCCGAAGGCGCAACTCGCAGCTCGCGCACTCGGAGTGTCCGGAACCAGCGCGTCCGCCTCACGTTTCGGCACTGATTGGCGACGATGGCGAGAAACCAGGCACGGAATTGGGTAGGCTCGCGGGCCTGATCCAGCTTGCGCCAGGCTTTGGTGATCGATTCCTGGACCGCGTCCTCGGCCTCCCAACGGTCGCCGAGCATCGAGTAGGCGAGCTGAAGGGCCGGCTCGACGACAGGCGTGACAAGCGTTTCGAAGGCTGCTGTTCGCTCACCCGACGCTCGTTGGCTCAACGTCACGGCATAAGCCACGTGAATAGAGACACCGAGTGGCCCCGGATCGTTACTTGGGCAACGGTCAGTCGAACAACGTTCGCGAGCCGCGGGTCACGAACTGGTCGCGTCGCGGCCCGGTGCCTACAAGTTCGACGGGGGTGCCGATGAGCTCGCCGATGCGATCGATGTAGTCCCGGCAGTTCTGCGGCAGGTCCTCCCAGCATTTCGCGGCGCCGATCTCCGCCTCCCACCCGGGCATGTCCTCGTAGATCGGCGTGCAGTGCTTGTAGTGCGAGATGTTGGCGATCGGGTGGTCGTAGCGGGCGCCGCGGAAGTCGTAGCCGGTGCAGATCTTGAGCTCGGGCTGGTCGTCGAGGATGTCGAGCCGCATCAACGCGGCCACACCCACCCCGTTCAGCTTTGTCGCGTAGCGGCCAACGGCGGCGTCGAACCAGCCGATGCGGCGTGCGCGACCGGTCACGGTGCCGAACTCATGGCCCCGCTCCCTGATCTGGTCGCCAACCTCGTTCGTCAGCTCACTCGGAAACGGCCCGTAACCGACGCGGCTCGTATAGGCCTTGAACACGCCTATCGTCAAGTCGACCTTGGTGGGCGGGATGCCGCTGCCGGTGAGCGCGCCGCCGGCCGTGGGGTTCGAGCTGGTCACGTACGGGTACGTGCCGAAGTCGAGGTCCAGCATCGTCGCCTGTGCGCCTTCGAGCAGGATCTTCTTGTTGGCATCCAGCGCCTCCTGGATGATCGGGAATGTGTCCTTGATGTACGGGTCGAGCTCGCGCGCGTAGCGCATGTACTCGTCGAGCATCGACTCCCAGTCGTACTTGTCTCGCTCATAGAGCTTTTCGAGGATTGGGTTCTTCACCTGGTCGACGACGAAGGCAAGCTTCTTGCGCATGAAGGCCTTCTTCTGCAGGTCGCCGATGCGAAAGCCGATCCTGCGAATCTTGTCCGCGTACGCCGGGCCGATGCCTCTCCAGGTGGTGCCCAGGCGATCGTCCCCGCGCGACTCCTCCTCGAGCTGGTCGAACAGCGGGTGGTACCGCATGACCATGTGCGCGCGCTCGCTCACGATGAGATTCTTCGGTTCGATGCCTCGCTCTTTGAGCTGCGAGATCTCCTTGAGCAGGACTATCGGGTCGACGACGACGCCGTTGCCGATGATGCACTGGCAGTGCGGATAGAGGATGCCGCTGGGGATGAGCTGGAACTTGAACTCGCCGTGTTCGGTGATGACGGTGTGGCCCGCGTTGTTCCCGCCCTGGGAGCGGATGACCATGTCGGCCTTCGCGGCCAGATAGTCGATGACCTTGCCTTTGCCCTCGTCGCCCCACTGGCCGCCGACCAGGATGATGACCATGCGGTCGTCTATCTTGCCGCTTATTCGGTCCCGGGCTCGGGGCGCCTCGTCTCAAGGTTGTAAAACCGGGTGTGGTCGCGGCGGAACTTGAGCTCGATGGTGCCGGTCGGGCCATTGCGATGCTTGGCGACGATGACCTCGGCGATGCCAGGTTTCTCGTCCGATTTGTAGTACTCCGGGCGGAAAAGGAACATGACGACGTCCGCGTCCTGCTCAATCGAGCCGCTCTCGCGAAGGTCGCTCAGGATCGGCCGCTTGTCTGGGCGTTGCTCCGGGGCCCGGCTCAACTGCGACAGAGCGATCACCGGGATGCGGAGCTCGCGCGCGAGTCCCTTCATCGACCGCGAGATGGAGGAGACCTCCTGCACGCGATTGTCGTCGCCATGTGCGCGTCCGTGCATCAGCTGCAGGTAGTCGATGAGGATCATGTCGACCTTGTGGCGCATCTTTGCCTGACGCGCCTTGAGTTGGAGGGTCAGCTCGTCCATCACCGGCGTGTCGTCGATGTAAATCTGCGCCTCGCCCAGGGGACCAAGCGCATTGGACACACGATCGAACTCGGCCTCGGTCAAGAGGCCGCGGTGCATGCGCTGCGCGTCGATCTGCGCCTGTTCGGTCAGCAACCGCTCGGTCAGCTGCTCCTTGGACATCTCGAGGCTGAAGATCGCAACGGACTTCTTCCCTTCCAGCGCGGCGTGCAATCCGACATTCAGGGCCATGGACGTTTTACCCATCGCCGGACGGCCCGCGATGATGATCAGGTCGCTGTCCTTGAACCCGCCGGTCATCCGGTCGAGGTCGTGAAATCCCGACGGAATGCCGACCACGCCCTGCCCGCTCTCCATGAGCACGGAGATGCGCTCCATCGCGGGCCCGAGTAAGTCGTACAGGCGCGCAAGCTCGCGCTGATCCCGATCGTCGGCCACCCCGAAGACCAGTGACTGCGCCTGGTTGATCGCGTCTTCGGCCTCGATCGAATCGTCGTAGCCGAACCCGGCGATGTTTCCGCCCGCGGAGATCAGGCGACGCTTGTACGCCTTCTCCTTGACGATCCGGCCGTAGTACTCGATGTTGGCCGCGGTCGGGACGATGCTCTGCATCGACGCGAGCTGCGCGCGGCCGCCCACGCGCTCGAGCAGACCCATCGTCTGCAATTGCGCCGCGAGCGTGACGTTGTCGATCGGCTCACCGGCGGCGAACAGGTCGAGCGCCGCACGGTAGATCTGGCCGTTGTTCTCGCGATAGAAATCCTCGGCGTGCAGGAACTGAAGCACCTTGGCGATGGAAAGCGGGTCCAAGAGAATCGATCCGAGGATCGAAATCTCGGCGTCGAGGTCGTGCGGTGGTATTCGCCCCGCGGCGAGTGGAAGCGTGGTCGCCACGTACTGGGTTAGCGGTCCTGGGTGACGATCACGTTGACGTGAGCGCTCACGTCGCGATGCAGCTTGAGTGGGACCTGGTGCTCACCCAGCGTCTTGATCGGTTCCTTGAGGTCGATCTTGTGCCGGTCGATCTCGACGCGGTGCTGCGCCTTGAGCGCGGCTGCGATGTCCTGGTTGGTGATCGATCCGAACGCCTTGTCCTCGGCGCCGACTCTCAGGCGCACGACGACCGTCTTGTTGTCGATGTCGTCGGCCACGGCCTGCGCCTCGTGCCTGTCTTTCGTCTCGCGCCGTTCCGCCGCCTCGCGCAGCCGCTTGGCCTCGGCTTCGGCCCCGCGACCCGCGGCCACGGCAAGCTTCCGCGGCAGCAGGAAGTTGCGCCCGTAGCCGTCCGCGACCTCCTTCACGTCACCGGCGCGGCCGATGTTCTCGACATCCTTCGTCAGCAAGACCCGCACTTCACACGACCTCCGACATGGATTCAAACTCGTCGCGCTGGCGGACCCGCGAACGGATTCGATCGATCAAACGCCACACCCCGTGCCGCGCCGCACCGACAGTATCGCGGACATCACGATCCCACACGCTCGTCTTCGCCTGCAACGCGGCCTCGTGCTCCCGGCGTATGTCTTCCGGGCACGCCTCGACGAACGTGTCGACGGCGAGGATGGCCAGCGCCAGCATGTCGAGCTCGCCCAGCACGGGGATCCACGCGGGGAAGTCGATCGGGCTGACGATCAGCGCGAGAGCCGCCCCAAGGATCGCCTTGGGCGCCGCCGGGATCCGGTCGTCGCGCAGCAGGCAATAGGCAAGCTTGCCGCGTCGCGGCACGTCGACCAGAACTGTTTTTGCCCGCGCAAGTAGGGATGGCATGGGGTGGGCCGCCAAAGACTAGCAGCACTCCGGCCCCATGGAAACCCGATTAACAGTAGCCTTGCGCCGTGGCCACAGCCACCGCGGTAGAGGCGCCAAAACGGGCCGGTTTCGGCTGGGGTCGCCACACCGCGCTCAGCGCCTTCTGGTTCGGCAGCAACTTCCTGTGGATCCCTCTCACGACGGTCCTGATCCAGTCGCAGATCGATTCCGTCGTACCGAAAGGACAGCAGAACACGGCCATCGGCGTCACGCTCGGCGCCGGCGGCCTCCTCGCGATGACGGTTCCTCCCCTCGTCGGCGCCTGGTCTGACCGCCTGCACAGCCGCTTTGGACGGCGCCGCCCGATCATGGTCTTCGGCTCGCTGCTCACGATCCCGGGGCTGGTCGTCCTGATGGTCGCCGGCAACTACCCCGAGATCTTGATCGGCTACGTGATCATCCAGTTCTTCTTCAACGGCGCGGGCGCGGCCTACGCCGGGATCATCCCGGACGTCGTGCCGGCGCAGGAAGTCGGCAAGGCGAGCGGCTTCCTGGCCACGATGACGCAGCTCGGAATCGGCGCGGGCCTGGGCGTGACCGGCGCGTTGAACGGCGCGCGCGTTTCCTACGCGATCATGGGCGCGGTCGCGCTCGCGAGCCTGATCCCGACCGTGTGGGCGGCGCAGGGCGAGGGCGAGACGCCGGTTCCGCCCCAACCAAAGCGCGAGCTTGACGAAGCAGTCGCCGAATTCTTCCGCCCCCTGCACGAAGGCGACTTCGCGTGGGTCGTATTCACGCGCTTCATGATCTCGTCCGGCATCACCGCCGTCCTCTATTTCCTGCTGAACTTTTTCCGTGACGTCGTGCTGCCGCCCCACAGCAACGCCAGCGGCTTCACGAGCAACTGGCTGCTCGTCGTGGTCGCGACCGCGATCCCGTTCGGATTCTTCGGCGGGCAGATCTCCGACCGCATCCACCGGCGGAAGATCTTTGTGTACATCTCGGGTGCGGCGCAAGCCTCGGTCGCATTGGTCTTCATCGTCCTGTATCCGACGGCGGTCCCACTCGTGTTCGCGCTTGGCGTCGCCTACGGAGTGGGTTACGGCATGTACTTCGCGGTCGACTGGGCCCTCGCCTGTGACACGCTTCCCGACCCGAAGGCGTCAGCGAAGGACATGGGCCTGTTCCACATCGCGCTGACGCTGCCGCAGGCGATCATCCCGTTCTTCGGCGGACCGCTGATCGACGCGCTGAACGGCGCGCACGGCAACGGCGGCTATCGAGTCGTCTTCTCGAGCGCGATCGTGTTTCTGTTTCTCGGGACCGTGCTCGTGAGCAGGATCAAGACCGTCCACTGATTTCGCGATAGTCCGGACTAACCACTGGTCCGGGCCGTCCGCATCCGGCGATAGTCCGGACTATCGCGAGGCCTGCCTCCCCTGCAAAAAAACGAGGCGGCGCCTGCAGCGGACACCGCCTCGACCGGGACCTCACCGGGTGACACGCGTCTGGTTTCTGCGCCGCTTTACGGCCGTTGCCTACTTTTGGAGGCCAACCTTTGCGTGAGCTGTCGGCGATCCCCGGACGGAGAACGAATTGCCTCCAGCCTGCGACGAACCGTGGACAATGTCAAGGGGGTCTCTGCCATGAATGAGCTGAGCTACGTCCACGGCGCGAGCAGCCGACCGCTGCTCGGCGAGCCGATCTTTCAGAACCTGCGAAGAACTGCGCAGAGAGTGAAGGATCACGAAGCACTTGTTTCTTCCCAGCAGGGTTATCGCGCGACGTATGGCGAACTTGTTGACCAATGTGAAGAGGTCGCGCGCGGGCTGATGGCGCGAGGCGTGAAGAAGGGTGACCGCGTCGGGATCTGGTCACCCAATCGCTACGAGTGGGTGATCGTTCAGTACGCGACCGCGGCGATGGGCGCAATCCTGGTGAACATCAATCCCGCCTACCGCACCTATGAGCTGGAGTACGCGCTCAACCAGTCCGGGATCACCTTCTTGATCCTCGCGGCCGGCTTCCGCCAGACGGACTACCGCGAGATGCTCGCCGAGGTCAAGGGAAAGTGTCCCGCCCTGCGCGAAGCGGTCGTGCTCGAGCACGGTTGGGAGGCCCTCAAGCGCGACGCCGCCAAGGTCAGCCGCGAAAAGTTGCATGAGGTCGAGCGGGCGCTGCAGTTCGACGACCCGATCAACATCCAGTACACCTCAGGCACCACCGGCTTCCCCAAGGGCGCCACCCTCACGCACCACAACATCCTCAACAACGGCTTCTTCATCGGCGAGACGCTCAAGTACAGCGAGCAGGACCGTGTCTGCATCCCCGTGCCCTTCTATCACTGCTTCGGCATGGTCCTCGGCAACCTGGCGTGCACCACGCACGGCGCGACGATCGTCGTGCCCGCCGAAGCGTTCGACCCGATCCTGACGATGGA
>DATEHC010000182.1:0-3600 GCA_035279785.1 Candidatus Dormiibacterota bacterium | reverse complement strand
GAGGTGGGGCGGGGCTCGGGGCCGGGGCAGCCCAGGCTGTTCGGAACCACGATGCGGTTCTTGCAGGTGATGGGGCTCGACTCTCTCGACAACCTGCCGACGCCGAAGGGCGACGGTATGGAGCTCATCCAACGAGCGAGCGGCTAAACAGGTTTCTATCTCGCGCGGGCGTCGCCAGCAGGCGCGCCGCCGATTCGCTCATCGCTTCCGGCGCCGTAAGTGTGAACGGCAAGCGAACACCCGAGACCGGGATGCTGATCGACCCCGACCACGACCGCGTGACGGTCGACGGCCGGCCCGTCGCGCCTCGCACGACGCACCGCTACCTGATGCTGAACAAGCCGCTTGGTGTCATCACCACCGCGCGCGACGAATCGTCACGCGCCACCGTGCTCGACGTGATCGGGGCCGAAGGCCTCGCGGGCCATCGCTTGTTTCCGGTCGGCCGTCTCGACGCGGACAGCACCGGCCTGCTGCTGCTCACCGACGACGGCGACCTCGCGTACCGGCTCACGCACCCGCGCTACAAGGTGGCCAAGGAGTATGAGGTGGTCACGGCCGGCATCCCGACCCGCGCCAAGCTTGATGCTCTTCGCCAGGGCGTGACGCTCGACGACGGGGTCACAGCACCGGCCGAGGTGGAGATGATCCAGGCGACGAAGGGCGACCGCGACTCCGGGCGGGCCGAGCTGCGGGTAACCATCCGCGAGGGCAGGCATCGCCAGGTCCGGCGCATGGTCGATGCGGTCGGGCACAAGACGCTGGCACTGCGTCGAACCGCCTTCGGACCACTGCGACTCGGACGACTCAAGACCGGTGGCTTTCGCGTCCTGTCGGCGGGCGAGGTGGCGGCCCTGCGACGCGCGGCGGGCATCGAGTCGCAATGATCATCTCGCCGTGATCATTGCAATCGACGGGGGAGTGGCGTCCGGCAAATCAGCGGTTGGCCGGCGCGTCGCCGAGCAGCTGGGGCTTCCTTTCATCGACAGCGGGCTGATGTATCGGGCGCTCACGCGCCTCGCGGCGACGCGAGGCATCGATCCCCACGACGCAGTCGCCATGACCGATCTCGCGGAGTCGACGCCCATACGGATCGCGGGCGAGCGCGTGTGGGCCGGCGGCACCGAGCTGACCGCCGGGATCTACGACGCGGATGACGCCGACGCGCTGCCTGTCGTCTCGGCCATACCCGGGGTTCGCAAGGCGCTGGTCGAGCAGCAGCGCCAGATGGCGAAGGGCGGCGTGGTGATGGCCGGGCGCGACATCGGCACCGTGGTCTTCCCTGACGCGGAGCACAAGTTCTTCCTGGTCGCGAGCCTCGATGAGAAGACCCGTCGACGCAAGGCGCAGTACGAGCGCCGGGGCGAGCGCGTGGACGACGCCGCGATGCGCAGGGAGGTCGCGGAGCGTGACCGCATCGACTCGGAGCGTCCGGTTGCGCCCCTCAAGCCGGCCGAAGACGCGGTGATCATCGACACCGACCACCTCGACCTCGAGCAGGTGGTCGACCGCATCGTCGGTGCGGTTCGCCAGTGATGTACGCCTTCCTGCGCGGGGTCATGAGGACGCTCGTCACCGTGTACCTCGTGGGCCTCTTCAAGGTCAACGGTGCGGAGAACGTCCCGCGCGAAGGACCACTGATCATCTGCCCCAATCACATCGGCACCATCGACCCGCCGCTCGTGCCCGCGTACCTGCCGCGAAGCGACACCTGGAGCATGGCCAAGTCGGAGTATTTCCGCAGCCCGGTCATCAACTGGCTGTTCAAGAGCTATAACGCGTTTCCGGTCGTGCGGCACACTGCGGACCGCGTCGCGCTGCGGCGAGCATTCGACATCTTGAAGGACGGCCAGGCGTTGGTGATCTATCCCGAAGGCACGCGCATCGACGCGGGCGTGCTGGCCCAACCCGAGCCTGGCGCGGGGTTCATCGCGCAGAGGTGCGCGTGCCCGGTGCTCCCGGTCGCGCTGACTGGGACGGCGGAGTGCCTGCCCAAGGGCGCGAAGTGGCCGCACCGCGTACCCGTCACCCTCACGTTCGGCGCGCCTTTCGTCGTTCTCCAGCGCCGCGCCACCGATGACTCGCGCGTCTCTCACGTGGAGGCCGCGGACGCGATCATGCTGGCGATCTCGGAGCTGCTGCCGCCCGAGAAGCGCGGGGCGTTCAGCGACCTGGAACGGCTCCGATCCCGCCTGGCGGGAGTGACGCGCCCGGCTTAGCCTGATCGCGCGTTAGTCCGGACTACCGCGCAATTCCGTGAGCCCGGACCAGGTGTTAGTCCGGACTGTCGCGGGTAGCTAGCCGATCGCGGGACGCGCCCAGTCGTCCTCGACCAGGCTGCCGAGCGCGGGGTTGAAGCAGGCGTCGAACGCCTCCTTCAACGTCTGCGGCGTCAGCCGCGTGGGCTGCTGCCGGTAGTTGGCGAGGTCGACCAGGCGGGCGATGAGCGCCCGGGGGTGCGAGCCGCGCAGAGGCTTCTTGCCGTAGAGGTTGTTGAGGAGGTACCCGACCGCCTTCTCGTCCCAGGGCACGCCCTGCCGCTCGCATTCGTAGCGAAGGATGCGGCCGAACGCTTCAGGCGACGGGTTGCCGACGCCGATCTTGTACGCCATACGGCGAAGGAAGGCCTCGTCGACGAGCTCGGTGGGGGACAGGTTGGTCGAGAAGACGACCTGGCAGAGGAACGGCAGCTCGATCTTGCGACCGGACGCCGACAGGTCGATGTAGTCGATCTTCTTCTCCATCGGAACGATGAAGCGGTTCAGCAGACGCATCGGGGGAACTTCCTGGCGGCCGAAGTCGTCGATCACCAGCACGCCGGCGTTGGCCTTCCACTGCAGAGGCGCCTCGTAGTAGCGGTTCTGCGGGTCGTAGGTGAGGTCGAGCTGCTGGAGCTTGAGCTCACCGCCGGCGGTGACGACCGGGCGCTCGACCTTGACGAGGCGGCGGTCTATGGGCTGCTCGCCCTCCGCGACCTTGTGGTACACGGGGTCGATCACGCGCACGATCTCGTCGCCGATGGCAACCGCATGGGGAATCTCGATCGGCGCGCCCATCAGCAGCGCCATGCGCTCCGTGATGGTGCTCTTGCCGTTGCCCGGGGCACCGAAGATGAACAGCGACGCGCGGGAGACCATGGCGCCACCGATCTGGTCGATGACGTGCTGCTCGAGCTCGAGCTCGCCGAGCGCCTTCTTGAGCTGGGCGTCGGTCACCGGCGACTTGCCGGACACCTGCGACCGGATCAGCGCGAGGTAGTCCTCGAAGTTGACGGGACAAGGCCCGAGGTATCGGGTCTGGACCGACGACATCTCCGACGCGCGCTGCCGCCCGGCGGCCGAGATGGCGTAGTTCATCTTCACCGGGTACGGCCGGCCCTCGAGGTTGGGGTCGTTGGAAACGCCGCGCGTGTCCATGAGCTGGTTCTTCTCGAACTCGTCGATCAGCGGGGAGAAGGTTTCGAAAGGAAGTCCGAGGCGCTGCTCGAGGGTGGCGCCCGTCAGCTGGTCGGCGAAGGCGAGCGTGCGCAACAGAAGGCTCGCGACCAGGTCACGCCGAACGTGCAGGTCTTCGAGCCGTTTTGGAGCCTCGATCGCCCCG
>DATEHC010000181.1:0-2503 GCA_035279785.1 Candidatus Dormiibacterota bacterium | reverse complement strand
CCTCCTGCGTCAGACGATGGAAGCGCAGGGCATGGAAAGCGTGGTGATGCACGGCTTCCGCTGGACGCCGTCGCCAGAGCCGTATCCGATCATCGAAGATCGGGACCAGCTCAAGGCGTGGCTCGAGCAGGAGCATCCGCATGAGTGGCAGGTGCCACACCAGGCGGTCAAGCGGTTGCTGAAATCGGCGCTCAAGGGCGAAGATCAGATGCCCGCTGGCGTCGGGGTCTTCATGTCGCATTCGTTTTCTGTGAGAAAAAAGGAGGAGTAGTTCATGGCCAAACCGAAGTCGGAGACCGCGCTCGCGACGGTCGAGCAGACCGCCCAGACCGCTCTCGCCACCTATGACGACCTGCGTGAGGCCGAGGGCCTCGGGCAGGCCGGGATCGATCGCTCGAAGCTCAGACCGCCACGGCTGTCGCTCTGCCAGTCCGGGACGCCGCAGCGCAAGCACGGCAACCCGAAGCAGATCGAGAACCTCGACGAGGCGATGTATTTCAACCCGCTGTCCGGCGAGATCTACGGCCGCACGGTGGACATCGTCATCATCAAGCATCTGGGGACGACCTACATCCAGTTCAAGCCCGGCGAACTCGGCAAGGTGCTGGACTTCAACGTCCCCGCCGGTGACCCGCGCACGCGAGGCATCGAGAAGATGGTCGACGGCAAGCGCACATGGACCAAGCCGATTGCGACGGAGTTCGTGAACTACCTCGTCTTCATCCCGAAGACCGGCGAGATCGTCACGCTCTCGTTCAAGTCGACCGGTCTACCGGCCGCCAAGGCAATCGATTCGCTCCTGGCCTATCCGCTCCGCCTCAACGGCCAGCTCTTCATGAAGCCGCCCACGTGGGCGCGGACGTTCCAGCTGTCTTCGGCCCCGAAGAGCGAGGCCGGCAACGACTGGCACGTGCCGTCCGCGACCTACACCCAGGTGACGCCCGAAGCGACGCGCGCCATCTGTCGCCAAGCGTTCGACGACTACGCCAAGTTCGAGCTCACCAAGAAGGACTACGAGGAGGCCGAAACGATCGACGCCGAGCAGCCGAATCCCGCCGACGACAGCATTCCGTTCTAGGCGTCCGTGCTGTCTCCCGTCCTCCTCGCGGCGTATGCCGACTGGCCGCTCGTGCCCCTCAAGCCGGGCACGAAGCAGCCGGCGGCCAGCGACTACCTGAACCGGACGTTCGATCCTGAGGACTTCGCCGACGATGCGAACATCGGCGTCGTCCTCGGGAAAGGCCCGACGTGGCTGATCGACCTCGACCTCGACACCCAGGAAGCGGTGCAGGCGGCCGGGCTCTTGGCGCCGCTCACGCGCACCAGTGGCCGCGCCTCCAAGCCGCGGAGTCACTACTGGTTCCGGGTCGAGGGGATGACCAAGGCGCACGTCTATCACGACATCCCGGCACCCGGCACGAACGGCGCCGGCAAGGTCCTGCTCGAGGTGCGCGCCAAGGGCCAGACCATGATCCCGCCCTCCATGCACCCGAGCGGCGAGACCGTGGAGTGGGAAGCCTCGAGCGCGCCGATTCTCGAGATGACGGAAGCGGACGTCGTCGCGGCGGCGGTGAAGATCGCCGTCGTGACGCTGCTTGCCCGGCACTGGCCCGACACGGGGCGACACTACGTCGCGGGCCCCGTCGGCGGGTTCCTGGCGCGCCTCGGCTATGCGCCGGCGGACATCGGCCGGATGGTGGGGGCCATCTGCGACATCGCCAAGGACGACGAAAAGGCGGACCGCGTGCGCTTCGCCCGCGAGAGCGCCGAGAAGCAGCAGCGCGGCGAGGCGGTCACGGGCGGGCATCGGCTCTCCGAGATCCTCCCGCACGGCGAGGCCGTGCTGCGGCTCATTCACGGCTGGTTCGGCAAAACCGGCGATGATGAAGTCGAGCGGCTGAACGCCACGTACTTCGTCACCCAGGTCGGCAAGGACACCGTCGTCGGCGAGGAGCTCGAGGACGGCGACGTGCGGTTCCTCGCGTTTGCGGATTTCGAGAAAAAGTACTTCAACCAGTACCTCGACAAAAAGAAACTGGGGCGCGTCTGGCTCGAGCACCGCTCGCGGCGCACCTACGACCGCACGGTCTTCGCGCCGCCCGGAAGCCGCGAGAAGGTCGGCACGAAGAGTTACAACCTGTGGCGCGGCTTCGTCGCGGCGCCGATGGACGGCGACCCATTGCCGCATCTGCCGCGGTATCTGGCGCATGTGCAGGAAGTCGTCGCGAGTGGCGATGTGGAGGTGGCCGACTATGTCCTTGATCTTTTGGCTGACTGCGTCCAACGCCCAGGTGCGCCAGTGGGCAAAGCGCTCGCGCTTCGCAGCCCGCAGGGGTTCGGCAAGTCCATGTTCGTCGAGGCGTTCGGCTCCCTCTTCGGCCCCCACTTCATCGCCGTCAACTCTCGGCGCCAGCTCGTCGAACGGTTCAACGGCCACCTGTCCGGCAAGGTCGTCGTCTTCGCCGACGAGGCCATCTGGGGCGGGAACCGCCAAGACCTCGGG
>DATEHC010000180.1:0-12537 GCA_035279785.1 Candidatus Dormiibacterota bacterium | reverse complement strand
GGCCTGAGCCTGATGATCGCCTACTGCCTCGGCCTGGGTGTGCCATTCCTGGTTCTCGCGTTTGCGTTCGAGGGCGCGAGGCCGCTCATCGCCTTCGTCAACCGGCACCGCCGCGCCATCGACGTCGCGTCTGCCGCGGTGCTGATGGTGATGGGTGTGCTGCTGCTGACGGACCGCCTTACGTGGCTTTCCGCCGGGCTCGTGCAGCTGGTACCGTCGTGGCCGTCTCCGTCACTCTGAGACTTCGGTGATCAGAACCCAGGCAATGTAGATGTTCCATGCGAACATGAAGAACATCACGACCGCCAGCAGGTAGAGCCCACCGCCGTACCGGAACAGAAGACTCAAACCGGCGGCGTTGAAGAGCACGATCCAGGCCGAGCCGCCGCCCCGTTCCATGATCTGGTGCGTCAGCGTCGCGGCGACGGGCGGCGCATTCTGCTCGCCGGTCACGATCTGGCGGATGAGCCAGAAGAGAAAGAACAAGGCGGCTGCCTCGACCTCCGCCCCGAGGAGCCACAGCGGCTGGCCGGGGAGTAGTACGGCTCCGGACAGGAGCAGCTGCGAGGCAAGCGACATCAGGGTGCCGACCGCGCGGCCGATGAAGAACCGGTTTGCCATGATCGCCTTCGCGTGCAGCGACATGGCCACGAACAGCAGGCCGGTCAGGGCGGCGGCCGCGCCCCCGGTCATGATGAAGAAGTTCTGCCAGGCGCCTGTCTCGTAGGCCATTCAGCGGCCCAGCGACCTGAACCACAAGGCCTCGGCGCGCTGAAGCCTGGTGATCAACTCGTCGACCCGCTTCTGCAGGCGGGCCGCGCGCTCGTAGTCCTGGTGGCTCGCCGCGTCCGCCAGCTCAGTCCGTGCGCTGACCAGGTGCTGCCGCAGGTTGAGCACCTCGTCCGGCGGCCGACTCAACTCCTCGCCGAGCTTTGCGGCGTCCAGCCCACGGGCTCGCAAGAGCGCCGCAAGCTCCGGTTGGGTAAGAAGCCGCAGAAGCGCTTCCGCATCTGACCCCGGCTGCGGCATCACGCGAAAGCGCGTAACGGTCCTCATCTCGGCTGGTCGTGGTGGGAATTTCGGACGCCTGCTGACTACGGCAGCGTCGAGGGACCATTTTCGGCCGAGTGCAGTCATAACTTTCGCGCGCGTTGCGCCCAGGTCCGCCAAGACGTGTGCGGCGATGCCCTCTCCCTCGATCACCAGGGCGGCGAGCATGTGCTCCGGGCCGACAAATTGCTGCCCGCGCCGTGTCGCTTCTTCGAACGCGACCTCGATCACCTTCTTGACACGCGAGGTCGGAATGATCTGCTGAATGAGGACCCGTTCTTCGCGGCCAATGACGTGGGCAATCGTCTCGCGCACGGCGGCGATTTCGATGCCCAGCTCGCGCAGCACCTCCACGGCGATCGTGTCCTCCTGGCGAAGCAGTGCGAGCAGGAGATGCTCGGTCCCGATGTAGGAGTGGTGAGATCGTTCGGCCTCCTCCTGGGCGAGCATCAGGGTCTTCTTGGCCTTTTCCGTGAACCGCTCGAAGGGGTACATCCGGTAGCCGAAAGTGTGCGCCCAGGCCCTGTTAAGAACACTTGTTTGCAGCGCCGGAAGCCGTCACACTGGAATGCGTGGGGAACGCTCTGGACCTCTTTTCGCCGCCCGTGCGCGACTGGTTTCGCGCCTCCTTCGCCGAACCGACCTCCGTCCAGGAGCGTGGCTGGCAGGAGGTGGCGGCGGGCCGGCACGTGCTCATGGCGGCACCGACAGGCAGCGGCAAGACGCTCGCGGCGTTCCTGTGGTGCCTCGACCGGCTTGCCTCCGAGGCGACGCCGCCGGAGGCGGAGCGCTGTCGCGTCCTTTACGTGTCGCCGCTCAAGGCGCTCGCCCACGATGTCGATCGCAACCTGCGATCGCCCCTCGTCGGCATCCGCCACCAGATGGAGGCCGCTGGGCTCACGCCGCCCGACATCTCGGTGGCCATCCGCACCGGGGACACGCCCGCGGAGGGGCGGCGATCGATGGAGCGCCACCCGCCCGACATCCTGATCACGACGCCCGAATCGCTGTTCCTGATCCTCACGAGCGCCGCCCGCAGGATCCTCGCGCCGGTCCGCTGGCTGATCGTGGACGAGATCCATTCCGTCGCCTCGACCAAGCGTGGAAGCCACCTCGCCCTCAGCCTCGAGCGGCTGTGCGAGCTGACGAAAGTCGAGCCGCAGCGCATAGGCCTCTCGGCGACGCAGAGGCCGCTCGAGGAGGTCGGCCGTTTTCTCGGAGGAGCGGATCGCGACGTCGCCATAGTCGACGCGGGGCGGCTCAAGACCATGGAGGTCTCGGTCGAGGTGCCGGTCGAGGACATGACGCGCCTGACCACGGAAGACGAGGACAGCGCCAAGGGAGCCAACAGCATCTGGCCGGCCATCTATCCGCGGCTGCTGGAGCTGATCCAGCAGCACCGCTCGACGATCGTGTTCGTCAACTCGCGCCGTCTGGCGGAGCGGATTGCGGCGCGCATCAACGACCTTGCGGAATCCGAGCTCGTGCGCGCGCACCACGGGTCGATCGCGCGCGAGCAGCGCCTGCTGATCGAGGAGGAGCTCAAGTCGGGGCGGCTGCGTGGGCTGGTGGCGACGTCGACGCTCGAGCTCGGCATCGACATGGGCGCGGTCGACCTGGTGCTGCAGATCGAGGCACCGCCGAGCGTGGCGGCCGGAATCCAGCGCGTCGGACGAGCCGGCCACTCGGTGGGCGAGGTGTCGCGCGGCGTCGTGATCCCGAAGTTTCGCGGCGACCTCCTGGAGTCGGCGGCTGTGGTCGAGGGCATGCTCGACGGCCGCATCGAATCCACGGTCGTGCCCCGGCGTCCCCTCGACGTCCTGGCGCAGCAGGTGGTGGCGATGTGCGCGCTCGACGAGTGGGAGGTCGAGAAGCTCGGCAAGGTTGTGCGCCGCGCCTATCCCTACAGCGACCTTGGGCCGCGCGCTTTCGAGTCGGTGCTCGACATGTTGAGCGGCCGTTACCCGTCGGACCAGTTCGTCGAGCTGCGGCCACGAATCGTCTGGGATCGCGTTGCGGGGAAGGTCCGCGGGCGCGCCGGCGCACAGCGCCTGGCGGTCACGAACCCGGGCACGATCCCCGACCGCGGCCTTTTCACCGTGAACCTGGTCGACGATGGACGGCGCGTCGGCGAGCTCGACGAGGAGATGGTCTACGAGACGCGCGTGGGCGAGACCTTCGTGCTGGGGGCCTCGACGTGGCGGATCGTCGACATCACACCGTCGCAGGTCATCGTCACGCCGGCGCCGGGTGAGCCCGGAAAGATCGCTTTCTGGAAGGCCGACGCGCCCAGCCGGCCGGTCGAGCTCGGGGCGGCGCTGGGCAAGATGGTGCGCGAGCTGCGCGCGATGGATCACGAATCCGCCGCAAAGCGGCTGCGCGAGCGCGCGGGATTCGACGACCTTGCCACGAAGAACCTGCTCGCCTATCTGGACGATCAGGCAGCGGCCACGGGAGCGGTTCCCGACGACCGCACCATCGTGGTCGAGAGATTCCGCGACGAGATCGGCGATTGGCGCGTCTGCGTGCACACGCCGTTCGGCGGCCGCGTGCACGCGCCGCTCGCGCTCGCGCTCGAGGCGCACCTGCGGGAAAAGCTGGGGGTCGACGCGCGTGCGCTATGGACCGACGACGGAATCGCGATGCAGCTCCCCGAGGTCGAGTCCCCGCCCAGCCTCGACGAGCTGATCCTCGATCCGGAAGAAGTGCAATCGCTCGTCACGTCACAGCTGCCGGCGTCGGCGCTCTTCGCTGCGCGCTTCCGCGAGAACGCGGCGCGTTCGCTCCTTCTGCCGCGTCGCAGACCAGGGCAGCGCACGCCGCTGTGGCAGCAGCGAATGAAGAGCGCGGGGCTGCTTCAGGTCGCCGGGCAGTATCCCGACTTTCCGATCCTCGCCGAGACGTGGCGCGAGGTCATGAGCGACCACTTCGACATGCCTGCTCTCACGTCGCTGCTGCGCTCGATTCGCTCGCGCGAGATCCGGGTCGTGGCCGTGGACACCGAGCGCGCGTCGCCCTTTGCCTCCTCGCTGCTGTTCTCGTACGTCGCGGTCTACATGTACGAGGGCGACCAGCCGCTGGCCGAGCGGCGCGCGCAGGCGCTGACCCTCGACCGCGACCTCCTGGCCGAGCTGCTCGGCAGTGAAGACCTGCGCGAGCTCCTCGACCCGGATGCGATTGCGGCCGTCGAGCTCGAGCTGCAGGGCCTGTTACCGGAACGCTTCCCGAGAGATCCAGACGAAGCCCACGACCTGCTCGTGCGGCTTGGAGACCTCAACGACGAGGAAGCCGTGGCGCGCGGCGTCGCGCCCGAGTGGCTGCGTTCGCTGGAACGGGAACGGCGCGCTGTCCTTGTGCGTGTTGCGGGAGAGTCGCGATGGATTGCCGCGGAAGACGCGGGCCGCTACCGGGAAGCCCTAGGCGCAAGCCTCCCGATCGGCCTGCCCGACGTCTACCTCGAGGCGGGGCCTAACCCGCTCGAGTCGCTTCTGCGCCGCTACGCCCGCACCAGAGTCCCCTTCGTGACCGCCGATCCCGCCAGGCGCTGGTCCTTGCCGGCGGCCGCGGTCGAGTCCGCGCTGACCCATCTCGCCTCCCGCGGCGATGTCGTGGCTGGCGAATTTCGCCGCGCCGCTGAGGGCCGCGAGTACTGCCATCCCGACGTGCTGCGCATGCTTCGTCGTCGCTCCCTCGCGGCTCTGCGTCGCGAGGTCGAGTCGGTGCCCGCCGCGACGCTCGCGCGCTTCCTGCCGGCGTGGCACGGGGTCGGCGTCAAAGCAGGTGGCATCGACCGGCTGCTCGAGGTGGTCTTCCAGCTGCAGGGTCTGGCGTTGCCGGCGTCGGTCATCGAGCGAGATGTGATCGCGGCGCGCCTGGCCAACTACGCTCCGCGCCTGCTCGACGAGCTCGTGTCAATGGGGGAGGTCGTGTGGGTCGGGCGTGGGTCGCTCGGCGCCACCGACGGACGCGTCGCGCTGTATCTGCGCGGTGACGCGCCGCGCCTCGCGCCCGCGCCGGTTGACCCGCCGCAAACAGAGCTGCACGAGAAGATCCGCACCCATCTGCGATCCCGCGGCGCCTCGTTCTTCCGCGACATCTACAACGCGTGCGGTGGCGGAGACGAGGAAGTGATGCTCGACGCCCTCTGGGATCTGGTCTGGGCGGGCGAGGTCACGAACGACACCTTCGCTCCGCTGCGTCTGCTCGGGCCGATGGCCCGGCGACCCACGGCCCGGCCCCGACTCCCGCGCCTGGTCCAGCCGCGCGCAACGGGCCGATGGTCGCTGGTGGGCGACATCGTCGGCGGCGGTGCGAATGCGACCGAGCGGCTGCACGCCGAGGCCGGCGTGCTGCTGCAGCGTCACGGAGTCTTGACTCGCGAGGCGGTTGTGGGCGAGGGCTGGCCGGGTGGATTCGCGGGCCTCTACCCGGTGCTGCGGGCGATGGAGGAATCCGGCCGGATTCGCCGCGGCTACTTCATCGAAGGCCTGGGCGGGTCGCAGTTTGCGCTGCCCGGAGCCGTCGACAGGCTGCGCTCGCTCCGGGATTCGGGAGGCGGCATCGTCGCCCTCGCGGCGACGGATCCGGCCAACGCTTTTGGAACGATCCTGCCCTGGCCTGAATCCGACGGACGGATGAGCCGCGCGGCGGGCGCCTACTGCGTGGTCGACGAGGGAAGGCTCGTTCTCTACCTCGAGCGCGGCGGGCGCTCGCTCCTCACCAACGGCGACGTGCAGCTCGCGCATCTGCAAGCGCTGATCGCGGTGGCCACCAACGCGGGGCGCGTCGAATTGCAGAAGGTCGACGGAGCTTCCGTGATGGACTCGCCGCTCAAATCCGCGCTCCGCGAGGCGGGTTTCTCGCAAACCCATCGCAGCCTGGTCGCATACGCGAGCCGGCAGTAGAAAACGCCCGCGCAAGGGCGGGTAGGATTACTGCTCGATCGGGGAGTAGCGTAGCCCGGAAGCGCACCTGGCTGGGGGCCAGGGGGTCGCGGGTTCAAATCCCGCCTCCCCGACCAGCCCGAGGGCTTCCGCGAGGACCGGGGCATCGCTCTCCGCGGCCCTGGCCTCAGACCGGAGTGGGCATCGTGGACGGTACCCCTGCGATTGCAAGCCTGAGGTCAGTCAGCACGGAGGGTTCGGTCCCGACGAATGCGGGAGGACGGCCGGCCGATGCCTCGTTTGCCTGCCACGACCTGATCGCCGCTGATCCGTTCTGCAACGACTCGATGTTCGTCCAGAGCGTCAACGTGATCCATTGCGCGGAACTCAGCTCCTTCAATAGGAAGGCCTGGCAGAGACCAGGCACACCCTCGAGCATGGCCACAAAAGCCGCTTTCCAGCGGGCGACGCTGCCCTCGTCCATGGCAGGAGCAACTTTCAGGTGACCTAGCGAACCAGCGGTCGGGACCAGGTCGCGTACCAACGAGCTTTCGACGTGATGAAACTTGACCGATGCGGGCGTCGGCAACATCTCGGGTTGCTGACCTTCAATGAGCGGTTCAGCGTTCATCTGCGTGCCAGCGGCCTCAGCTGCCTCGCGACTGTCGAAGAGACTGATAGAGAAGGCATCGAGCTCGGCGATGCGGCCGTAGTAGATGGCCTGAAAGCCCTTCTTCCGCGCCAGGGAAGGGCCAACCCGCTCGGACCCGTTGCGTTCGGCCTCGTGGCGATGGAGAAGACTGGGAAACCTGAAATGCGCGACCCTGGCGATCATCTGAATGCCCTCCCCGGCAGAGATTGTCTGATGCGTCGATAGTAAAGGGCTTTGTCGATTTCGTCAAGCTCTTTGTCTACACTGTGGCAGTGGCCGATGAAACGACCAAAGCGCCAGCCCTGATCGGTGCCCTGCTTGCGATCCCGCATTACGAACTCCAGCGTCGAGTCCAATCGGGCTTCGCGAAGGCAGGATTACCCGAGATCCGGCCCGCCCACAATCCAATCTTCCAATGGCTGCCCGCCGAGGGGGCTCGTGTCACCGAGATCGCCGAGCGGATCGGCACGACCAAGCAAGCAGTCGGCTACCTGGTCGACTACCTGGAAGCGAACGGATATCTCGAGCGGGTGCCTGATCCTCGTGATGGCCGGGCGCTTCTGGTAAAGCGAACCAAGAAGGGTTGGCGCGTCAACCAAACGGCACGCAAGCTGGTTGAGGAGGTTCAGACGGATTGGGCCGGCCGGATTGGAGAGGACCAAATGGCTCGGCTACGCGATCTTCTTGGTGATCTGGTCCGGGCGCTTGCGGTCGATTACTCTCCCCGGCTCGGCGGCATTCCGGAGGACCAGCCACCGCGACCAGGTGGTGACCGTTTTAGGAGGGCGAGGAGACCTCTGCTGAGGCGGTCAGACTCGTTCAAATAGTGTCCCGCCTCCCCGACCACATCTGGAGGTCGGCGGAGATGGTGGTCGGTGAATGGCTAGGCGACCGCTCGGCCGAACTGACGCGCCCCGATCACGACAGCGCCCGCCGAAAGGACGACAAGGATCACGACGCCTTTGAGCACGCTCGGATCGTTGATGTTGCCCAGGAACACGTGCCGGGCCGCATCGACGGCGTAAAGAAGCGGGTTGACGGCGGCGATGTCCTGCAGCCATTGCGGCGCGATGCTCATCGGCAGAAGCACGCCCGAGAGCAAGAGGATCGGCAGCGCCGATGTGAAGACGATCGGCGCGTAGCTGTCCTCGCTCTTGACCGCCAGCGCGACCGAGTAACCGATCGACGCGGTCAGCAGCCCGATCAGCCCGATGAGGAGCAGCACCACTACGATCCCGAGCGGGTTGATGCTCAACCCGAACGGCAGCGCGATGAGGATGAGGATCAGCGACTGCAGGATGATCGAGAACATGTCGCGGAGCGCGCGGCCGAACAGCAGCGCGACGCGGCTCACGGGTGTGACGCGGAGTCGTTCGATCACGCCCATGCGCAGCTCCGAGATGAGGCTGAAGCCCACTCCCGCAGCGCCGAACATGCCGAGCTGGACCAGCAGGCCCGGGACGAAGACGTTGTACGCGCCGCCGGGAGGAAATCCTCGCATCGCCGCGATTGGTTTGAGCAGAGGCGCGAAGAGAACGAGGTAGAGCAGCGGCTGCAGGACTCCGAGCGCAACCCAGACGGGGTTGTGGATGAAGATCCCGAAGTAGCGGCCAAAGATGAGCCAGGAGTCGCGCGCGACCTTCATGCCGTCGTCTCCCGCAGCGAGCGGCCGGTCTGGCGAAGAAAGACGTCATCGAGGCTCGGCCGGTGGAGCTCGATCGTCAGGAGCTGAAGGCTCGCGCCGTCGAGCAGGCGGAGGATGGCCGGCATCGCGACCTCGCCGCGGTCCACATATAGATGGACGGAGCCGTCCTCGAGCTTGGCTTCGCGCACGAAATCCTGATCCTTGATGAGGTCGAACGCTCGCTGCTGGTCGCCCGCGACGCTCAGCGTCACGACATCGCCTGCGACAGCCCGCTTCAGCTCTTCGGGGGTGCCCTCGGCGACGATCTTTCCGTAGTCGATGATCGCGACGCGGTCGCAAAGCGCGTCGGCCTCGTCGAGGTAGTGCGTGGTGAGGAACACCGTCACGCCGCGGTCGTGCATCTTGCGCACCTCATCCCACACGCGTGCGCGGCTCTGCGGGTCGAGCCCCGTCGTGGGCTCGTCGAGGAACAGGAGCTGCGGTGCATGCACCAGCCCGAGCCCGATGTCGAGGCGCCGCTTCTGGCCGCCTGAGTAAGTGCCGACCTTGCGGTCCGCCGCGCCGTCGAGCTCGAGCATCTCGATGAGCTCGGCCGCGCGCCGCTGCGCGTCGGGCACCGAGAGCCCGTAGAGGCGGCCCTGAAACACGAGCTCCGTGCGCCCGGTGATCTCGCGGTCCGCGCCGCCCGCCTGGCCGACGTAGCCGATGCGCTCGCGAATCTTCCCGGGCTCCGTCGCGAGCTCGCACCCCGCGACCCGCGCCGTGCCGCCGCTCGGCGGCAGCAGGGTGGCGAGCATACGCAGGGTCGTCGTCTTGCCTGCGCCGTTCGGACCGAGGAACCCGAAGATCTCGCCGGGCTCGACGCGAAGATCGACCCCGGCGACCGCGACCACCTCCCGCCGGCGCGACTTGAAGACGCGGCGCAGGCCGCGGGTCTCGATTACTGCGTCAGGCGTGGTCCCCATCGGCCGAGATTCTCGCGGATGGCGAGATCGGGGCGCCAGAACGCCGGGGACGGGCCTGCCGCCCGCCGACCCTACGTTGCCAGGCAACCTTTAAGAAGCGCGCCAACCAGGCCGGGCGCTTCGCGTGGGGCGTCTTAACCCAGGCGTAACCCGGTTTCGGGTGGCCTCCGCTAAAGTTCTTCCGTGGCGGTCGGAGCCCACCCCGAACCTGAAATCACGCCTGTCCTGGCGTCAGCCTTGCCGTCAGCGCTGGCACCAGTCACCTCGCGGTTCATCAACCGCGAGCTGTCCCGGCTCGACTTCGATGAGCGGGTCCTGGCGATGGCCGAGGACGCAAAACTCCCACTCCTGGAGCGGGTGCGGTTTCTCGCCATCTTCAGCCAGAACCTGGACGATTTCTTCCAGGTCCGCGTCGCCGGCCTCAAGGAGCAGGTCCTGGCCGCCATCGCCGTTGCCTCGCCCGACGGGATCTCGCCGCTCGATCAGCTGAAGGCCATCCGAACGAGGGTTGAAGGCCTCGTCCGTCGCCAGGTCGGCATCTACTCGCACGAGATCACTCCCGCCCTCGCGGGCGCGGGCATCACCATCGTGCGAGCGGGCGACGTCAACAAGAAAGAGCTGACGCAGCTCCACACCGTCTTTCGCGAGCAGATCTTCCCCGTGCTGACCCCGCTCGCGGTCGATCCGGGGCACCCGTTCCCGTACATCTCGCACCTCTCGCTGAACCTCGCGGTCATAGTCCGCGACCCGCAGCGCAAGCAGCAACGATTCGCGCGCGTGAAGGTGCCGCCGGTCCTGCCGCGGTTCATCCCGCTGGTGGAGGGCGAGCGCTACGTGCCGCTCGAGGACGTGATCGCGCTGCACCTGACCGCGCTGTTCCCGGGCATGGACATCGTGTCGCAGAGCCCCTTCCGCGTGACGCGCGACGGCGACCTCGATGACGTCGACAGCGACGCCGAGGACCTGCTGGCCGCGATCCAGACGGAGCTACGCCGCCGCCGCCGCCACGCCCGCGTGGTGCGCCTCGAGGTCGACCCGGAGATGACGCCCGAGGTGCTCGAGCTGCTGACGCGAGAGCTCGAGCTGCAACCCGCGGACATCTACCAGGTGGACGGGCTTCTGGATATGGGGAGCCTGCTGTTCCTCACGTCGCTCGACCGCCCGGACCTGAAGCAAGAGACGTGGACGCCGACCACCCAGCCGCGCCTCCGCGGCATCGCGGCCGAGGTTCCGGATTTGTTTGCGGTCCTGAGGGCCGGCGACGTGCTCGCGCATCACCCTTACGACTCGTTCGCGACATCCGTCGAGGCATTCATCGACCACGCATCGAGCGACCCCGACGTCCTCGCCATCAAGCAGACGCTCTACCGCACCAGCGGCCCCGCGTCGCCGATCGTGCGCGCGCTCATCCGTGCGGCGGAGCGCGGCAAGCAGGTCGTGGCGCTTGTCGAAATCAAAGCGCGCGGCGACGAGCAGGCGAACATCGGCTGGGCGCGCGCGCTCGAAGAGGCAAACGTGCACGTCGTCTACGGTCTGCTCGGACTGAAGACGCATGCGAAGGTCACACTCGTGGTCCGGCGCGAGGGCGGACACATCCAGCACTACCTGCACGTGGGCACGGGCAACTACAACCCGAGCACCGCGCGCATCTACGAGGACGTGAGCCTGCTTTCCTCGGACTCCGACCTCGGGTCCGACGTGACCGAGCTGTTCAATCTTCTCACGGGCTACAGCCGGCAGAGCCGCTACCGCAAGCTGCTCGTCGCCCCGACCAATCTTCGCAACGGGATCACGCAGTTGATCGAGCGCGAGGGCGTCGTCGGGGGACGCATCACGATCAAGGTCAACAACCTGATCGATCCCGAGATCATCGACGCGCTCTACGCGGCCGCGCAGCACGGAGCTCAGATCGACCTGCTCGTGCGAAGCATGTGCGCGCTGCGTCCGGGCGTGCCGGGCCTGTCGGAACGGATCCGCGTGCGCTCGATCGTGGGCCAGTTCCTCGAGCACTCGCGCGTCTTCATGTTCGGCAACGGCGGACGCCCTGAGTACTATCTCGGCTCGTCCGACCTGATGCAGCGCAACCTCGACCGACGTGTCGAGGCCGTGGTGCCGGTGAGCGACGCCAAGCTACGCCAGCGCCTGCAGCAGATCCTCGACGTATACCTCGCCGACGACGTTCTGGCCTGGGAGCTCGGCCCGGACGGCACGTGGCGAAAGGTGCCGACTGTACGCGGCGTCAACTCGCACAACCGCTTCAAGGAGATGGCCCTCGAGAGCGCGCACAGCAACGGCCTGAGCGGCGTACCGCACGCTTAGGGCGCGATGCTCGAGCGCGAGGTAAAGCTCGGGGCCGGGCCGGCCTTCCACCTTCCCGACCTCTCCGGGGTGGTCGAGGGCGTGGCGGTCGGACCATCGGAGACGATCCGGATGGAGACGGTCTACTTCGACACCGCCGACCTGCGCCTCGCCCGCTGGGGCGTGTCGCTGCGGCACCGCGCGGGCGAAGGCTGGACGCTGAAGCTCGCTGCGCCGCCCGCGGCGCCGGGCAAGGCCACCGCGGTCCTCGAGCGCGATGAGCTGACGTTCGAAGGCGGCGGCAAGAAGGTGCCCGAGGCCGCGCTCGAGGTGGTGCGGGCGTACGTGCGCAAGTCAGAGCTGGTGCCCGTTGCGCGGCTGTCGACGGTGCGCCGGCGGGTGCGGCTCGTCGATCCGGCGGGCGTGCGCGTCGCCGAGGTCGTCGACGACGAGGTCTCGGTGCGCGACGGGCGGCGCGTCGCAGCGCGCTTCCGCGAGATCGAGGTGGAGGTTCCCGGTGACGACGGCGCCGGGCGCGCGCAGGGCGCACCTCCAATGGACACCGTCATCACGCCCCTCGTCACGCGGCTGCGCAGCGCCGGAGCCGGCGCGCCCGACCCGACGCCCAAGCACATCCGCGCCCTCGGTCCGCGCGCCACCGAGCCGCCCGAGGTCGCGACCGAGCCGCTCCTGCCCAACGCACCGGCTCGCGACGTCATCCGCAACGCGATCAGCGAGTCGGTCGCGTCGCTCCTCCACCACGACCCGCTGGTGCGCACCGGACGTGACCCCGAGGCCGTGCACCAGGCGCGCGTCGCCACGCGCAAGCTGCGCTCCCACCTGCGCACGTTCGCGCCCCTGCTCGACGTCGAGTGGACGGAGCCTCTCCGCTCCGAGCTGGGTTGGCTCGCGTTGAGCCTGGGCGCGGTGCGCGATCGCGAGGTGCTGCTCGAGCGGCTTCGCGGTCGTGCGCAGTCACTTCCCGTCAACGATCTCCGCTCCGCCGGCGCGCTGCTGCAGCTGCTCGAAGGCGAGATCGACGCG
>DATEHC010000179.1:0-13889 GCA_035279785.1 Candidatus Dormiibacterota bacterium | reverse complement strand
GCAGCGCCGGGTAGCCATGGCCGGTTTGGATAAGCGCTGAAAGCATCTAAGTGCGAAGCCAACTCCAAGATAAGGTCTCCCACCGGGTTAACCGGGTAAGGGCCCTGGTAGACAACCAGGTTGATAGGCCGCAGGTGTAAGAGGAGCAATCCTTTGAGCTGAGCGGTACTAATAGCCCGAGGGCTTGTTCACCTATAACTCACTCTTCAGTTCACTGAGGAGGCGAGTGAAAACGAGCCAACGCAAGAAGAAACGGATCCAGCGCAAGAAAGGCTGAAGGAGAATCTCGTAGACCTAATTCGGTTGTTTCAATGACAACGAACGACGCCGACCTCCATTGGTCGGCCCGCGCCCTCGAGCTTGCGGCGAAGGCCGAGCATCGGACCAGTCCCAACCCGATGGTCGGCGCGGTCGTGCTCGACAAGGACGGCCACGTTGCAGGCGAGGGTTATCACAAGGCCAAAGGCCAGCCTCACGCCGAGCAGGAGGCCCTGGACCAGGCGGGCGATCGTGCGAAGGGCGGGACCCTGTACGTCAACCTCGAACCGTGCACGCACGAGCATCGCGAGCCGTGCTGCGCGGACGCCGTCATCGAATCGGGCATCCACCGCGTCGTCGTCTCGATGCCCGACCCCGACGAGCGGATGCGCGGCAACGGGATCAAGGCGCTCCAGGATGCCGGCGTGCGCACGACCGTCGGCCTTCACGAGAAGCGCGCGGAAAGGCTGAACGAGTTCTACGTGAAGCACCGCCTTACCGGCCGCCCATTCGTAACCGCGAAATTCGCGATGAGCCTGGACGGCAAGATCGCCACCCGCACGGGCGAATCACGGTGGATAAGCAGCGAGGAATCGCGCCGGCATGGTCACCGCCTGCGACACCAGCACGACGCCATCCTCGTCGGCATCAACACGGTGATGGCAGACGACCCCGAGCTGACATCAAGGCTCGATGGTCCTGACTCCCGGCAGCCGCTGAGGGTGGTCCTCGACTCGAACCTGAGAATTCGCCAATCCGCCAAGGTGGTAGGGGCCAATACCCTGATCGCCACCACCCGGCCCGGCCACGTCGGCGTGGCGGAGGCAATCAAGCTACCCGCGACGCCCGACGGCCGAGTCTCACTTCCGGACCTGCTCGACGAGCTCGGCAAGCGCGACGTCCTCAGCGTCCTGGTCGAGGGGGGCGCAGAGGTGCACGCCGCGATGTTCGCGGCCGGCCTGGTCGACAAGCTTCACGCCTACATCGCGCCCAAGTTGATCGGGGGCAAGACAGCCCCGGGGCCGATCACCGGGGAAGGCATCGCCGGCCTGCGAGACGCCATCCAGCTCACCGACCTCGACGTGACCCGGCTCGGTCCAGATGTGATGATCAGTGGCTATGTTCACCGGGATCGTTAGCGCCGTCGCGAAGGTTGTCGACGTCGGCGATACCCGAATCGGGGTCGACCACGGGGGCATCGCCAAACACCTGAAAAATGGCGGCAGCGTCGCGGTCAACGGCGTATGTCTGACGGTGGTCAAGAAGAGAGGTCCGGTGTTTTACGCCGACGTCGTCCCCGAGACGCGACGGCGAACCAATCTCGGCAGCCTGAAACCGAGCGACGAGGTCAACCTCGAGCTCCCACTCAAGGCGAGTGACACGCTCGACGGCCACCTCGTCCAGGGCCACGTCGACTCGATCGCGCAGGTCAAGTCCGTTCAGCCGAGGCAAACGGGCAAGGAACTCACGATCGAACTGCCGTCGAGCCTCGCCCGATTCGTCGCCGAGAAGGGCTCGATCGCGGTCGATGGCGTGAGCCTGACCGTCGCCAAGACCGAGCCTGGCGCCTTCACCGTGGCCCTGATTCCACACACCCTCGAGGCCACCATCGCCAAGCGCTACAAGCGCGGCACCAAGGTGAACCTCGAGGCCGACGTGATCGCTCGATACGTCGCCCGAAACCTGCGCCGGTAGACTTCGACGGACACCAAAAACATGCTCGCCACAGTTCCCGAAGCCGCCGATGACATCAAGCAAGGAAAGTTCGTCATCGTCGTCGACGACGAGGATCGCGAGAACGAGGGCGACCTCGTCGTGGCTGCCGAAAAAATCACCCCGGACCACATCAGCTTCATGACCCGCCACGGATCCGGCCTCGTGTGCATGCCCATCATCGCGCGACGCCTGGACGAGCTCGGCATCGCCCCAATGGTGGAGCGCAATACGAGCCGGCTGGGCACCGCCTTCAGTGTCAGCATCGACGCCAAGGACATCACCACGACCGGCGCGTCCGCCTACGACCGCGCCGCCACGATCAAGAAAGTCCTCGATCCTGCCGCTACCGGAAGGGACTTCTCCATGCCCGGCCACACCTTCCCCCTGAGGGCAGCGGAAGGCGGCACCCTCACCAGGGCCGGCCAGACCGAAGCCGCGGTCGACCTCGCCACGCTCGCGGGTCTCTACCCAGCCGGCGTCATCACCGAGCTGATGAAGCCCGACGGGACCATGGCGCGCATGAAGGACATCGAGGAGTTCGCCGCCGAGCACGGCATCAAGATCCTCACGGTCGAGCAGCTCATCGCCTACCGGCGTAGGAACGAAAAGCTCGTGCAAAAACGCGTCGAGGCCGTCATCCCGATCGGCGAGCCCGAGAGGCTATGGCGGCTCTACGTGTACGAGGACGTCCTCCGCAAGGAAAATCACCTTGCCATCGTGCTTGGTGAGATCAAGCAAGAACAACCCACCCTGTTAAGAGCCCACTCCGAATGCCTCACCGGCGACATCTTCGGCAGCCTCCGTTGCGACTGCGGCGCGCAGCTGCATGCCGCCATGGACGCCATAACAAATGAAGGAAATGGGGTGATCCTCTACATAAGACACCAAGAGGGAAGGGGCATCGGCCTGCTCGACAAGCTCCACGCCTACAACCTCCAGGACACGGGCCTCGACACCGTCGAGGCCAACGAGGCGCTGGGCCATCCACCCGACAAGCGCGACTATGGCATCGGCAGCCAGATCCTCTACGACCTCGGCGTGCGCAAGATCCGCCTGCTCACGAACAACCCGAAGAAGATCTACGGTCTCGAAGGTTTCGGCATGGAAGTGGTCGAAAGGATTCCCATACGCATCGAATCCAACCCGCACAACGAGCGCTACCTGAACACCAAGCGCGACAAGCTCGGTCACCTGCTCTAGACAAACGTGGGGGAGAGAGGCGCGACGCCCGACCTCGCCGCCGCCGAGCTGAACGTCGCGATCGTCGTGGCGAGGTTCAACGAGGACGTGACGAAACGACTCCTGAAGGGTGCGATCGAAAAGCTGGAGGAGCGCGGCGCGGAAGAGCCGGACGTCTACTGGGTCCCCGGCTCGCTCGAGCTACCGGTGACCGCGCTCGCCCTGGCCGAAAAGGGCGGGTACGACGCGATCGTTGCCCTCGGCGCCGTCATCCGTGGCGAGACCTTTCACTTCGAGGTCGTCGCGATGCAGGCCGCGCAGGGCCTGATGCAGGTGCAGCTCGACACGGGCGTTCCCATCGCGTTCGGCGTGCTGACCACCGAGGACCGCGACCAGGCTCTGGCCAGAAGCGGACCGAAGAACAACAAAGGCGCTGAGGCCGCTGAGGCCGCGATCGAGATGGCCAATTTGCTCAGACACATACAGGGCTGAGAACCTCAAAGAACCTCAAAGAACCTCAGAGAACCTCAGCTCACAACCGACAGCGCGACCACCGACCGCCCCGCCGGCGCCACCACGAATCCATCTGTCGCTGCGGGCGTCGAGAAGTGCTCCGCGGCCCCGATCGACAGCGAATACCGAACCGCGCCCGAAGCGAGGTCCAGCGCAAACAAAGTGCCCGACGCCGGCTCGATCGCCCACACCGCGCCGGCCGTGACGATCGGCGATCCCAGCGAGGGATGCGGCGCGTGCCACGCAATCGTCAAAGACGACGAAGAAACGGACAGCGCGTAAACCCCGTCGATGCACGGGACGAAAACCATCGACCCGCTCGTCGACGCGCCTCCCCACGCGCCCGAGCACACCCGCCGCGACGCCAACGCGCCCCCGACGCCACCCAGCGCCCCGGCCCGCAGCACGTACGCGACCCCTTCCTTGCCGATCGAGACCACCAATCCGCCGGGCAGCAGCGAGGCGCCCACCGACCCGAGGTCGGTGTCCGAAGCGTCCAACGCCGCCCAGTTCGACGGCGCGAAATAAGAGCGAAGAGAAGTCAGGTCCGGCGACAGGGCAAGCACGGAATTCGAGTACGCGAAACCAGAAGAAGCAGAAGAAGCAGAAGAAGAGGTCGCGTTGCCCGTCACGGCGTACACGCTGCCGTCCGAGCCGACCGACACGCCAGAAGCCGACCAGATTCCCGCGCCCCGTTCGGTCGGCACGACGTACGCCACCGCCGCGGCCCCGTCAAGCGACACGCCGACCACGTACCCGCGGTACGCGCCGCAGTCGCCGTACAGGCCGCCCAGCGGGATGTAGACGTAGCCCGAGCCGATCGCCAGCGCACCACGCTGCTGCTGCACCGAGGACGTCGAGCCGACCGGGTCGACCGGTCGCTGCCACGACACCGATCCGTCGGTGAGGCTGACCGCGAAGAGCTGGTGATGGAACCCGCTCAGAAATGCGACGACGTACAACAGCCCCGACGATTCGTCCGCCGCGGGCGTCCCGGTGATGCCCGTCACCGGACCGATGTCACCGCAGCGCAGCGAGGAGGAAGCGACGGGTTCCCCTAGGTGCGCCTTCCACACCACCGAACCGGTGAACAGGTCGAGCGAATAGACGGTGTTGTTTTCGGTCGCGACGATCACGTGTCCGTTGACGATCAGGGGCGAGGCGTAGACGTCACCATCGAAGCCCGATTTCCACGCCACCGCCGGCGTCCCCAGAGGAGGATCCGACGGCCCGAGCCCCGAGCGCGACGCGTCGCGGTGATACTCCGTCCACTCCGCCGAGATAGAAGGAGACGGCGAAGTCGAGACGCGCACCTGGGAGGAAGAGGACGAGGAGGAAGAGCCGCCGCACGCGACAGTCGCCAACCCAAACGTCAGCAGGATCGAGAGAAGTCTCAGAGTCCCCAGGCGAACTTTCGTGAGGGCTTCAGCCGCGCCCGCTCCGGCGCGATCAACTCCACCCGGCCCTGCATGGCGACCCCACGACGGGGCCCCATCGCGTCCACGACCATCGCCGCCCGCGACTCACCGGAAAGGTTGCGCAGCTTCACGCCGTCGACGTCGAAGTCGAGCGACCCGTCGTCGTTCATTGTGTACATCACCGGCACAACGTGCGGCCAGCCCGACGGACCGACCGACGCAAGCCGCCCGATCCGCTGCGAACGCAGGAACTCCAGCTCGGCCGCGCTCAACACGAGTCACATCCTAGACTGGTCGATTCACATGGCAGCTGCGACCGAAGGCGCAATCGCGGGATCGGGCTACACGATCGTCCGGCGCGAGCCGCTCGATCGCCTCGAAGGCACGTACATCGAGCTGACTCACGATCGCACCGGCGCACGGCACATCCACATCGAGTGTCCCGACGACAACAACGGCTTCGCGGTGTTCTTCCCGACAGCGCCGACGGACTCGACCGGTGTCGCGCACATCCTCGAGCACGTCGTTCTCGCCGGCTCCAGGCGCTACCCGGTCCACGACCCGTTCTTCAGCATGACCCGCCGGTCGCTCGCGACCTTCATGAACGCGCTCACCGGGTCTGACTGGACGATGTATCTCTTCAGCACGCGCAACGCCAAGGACTATCGCAACCTGCTCGACGTCTACCTCGACGCGGTCTTCTTTCCGCGAATCGACGAGGACGCGTTCAAGCAGGAGGGCATCCGCTTCGAGTTCGAGGAGCCCGAGAATCCAGAGAGCGGCCTCCGCTACAAGGGCGTCGTCTTCAACGAGATGAAGGGCGCGCTGGCCACGCCCGGCGCCGCAACTGCGAGAGGAATCGGGAAGACGCTTTTTCCGGGCCTGCCCTACTCGCACATCTCCGGCGGCGACCCGCGCGACATCCCGAACCTGACCTACGAGAACCTCAAATCGTTCCACGCGCGCCACTATCACCCCAGCAACGGGCACTTCTTCACGTACGGCAACCAGTCGCTCGAGCAGACGCTGAAAACGATCGAACGGCTAGCGCTGGACAAGTTCGACCGCATCGCGCCCGACCCACAGATCGCGCAGGTCGCCAGGTTCACCAAGCCGCACAAAGCAGTAGAAGCCTTCCCGGCCCCGCCCGGCGAATCCAGCGCGAAGCTCGCCGAGGCCCTGGTCGCCTGGGTCACGATCCAGACCGCCGACTCCTTCCGCAACCTCGCCATGCGGGTGCTGGCGGAGGTGCTACTCGGCAACGCGGGCTCGCCTCTGCGCAAGGCCCTCATCGACTCTGGGCTCGGCAGCGCGCTCGCCGACGGCAGCGGCTTCCACGACGACTACAAAGAGTCGGTCTTCGGCGCCGGCCTCAAGGGCATCGAGGAAGCCGACGCCGAAAAGGTGCAACAGGTGGTTCTCGAGACCCTCGAAAAAGTCGCCGACGATGGCCTCGACGTATCCCAGGTCGACGCGGCGATTCACCATCTCGAGTTCGAGAAGCGCGAGCGGTCCAACGCAGGCTTCCCCTACGCGCTGAGGGTGCTTTTCACACTGCATTCCGCATACCTCTACGGCGGCGATCCTATGAAGGCGCTTGACTTCGACAGCGACCTCGAGCACCTGCAAGCAGCGCGCCAGGAGGGTCGCTTCTTCGAAAACCTGATTCGCGCGGAGCTGCTCGACAACCCGCACCGCGCGCTGATCACGGTCGTTCCGGACAAAGATCTCGAGGAGCGCGCCCGCACCGAGGAGCTGGCGAAGCTGAGGCAGATCGAGGCGCACCTGAGCCAGGCCGACATTCAACGCATCCTCGACGACGCGCAAAGGCTCAAGCAGGCCCAGGACGCCAAGCAGGACGTCTCGGTGCTGCCGACCCTCGAGCTCGCGGACATCCCAATGAAGTTCGAGGACGTCCCGAGTCGCGACGCTCGCGCGCAAGCGGCCGTCGTCGAGTTCTATCCGCAGCCCACCAACGGCATCACGTACCTGGACGTTCGCGCCGACTTCGGCGACCTCACGGAGGAGCAGAAGGACCTCCTACCGCTGTTCGGCCGCGCGCTCACGCAGAGCGGAGCGGCCGGCCAGGACTACGCCCAGGTAGCAAGGCGTATCGCCTCCCACACGGGTGGAGTTGGCGCCGCCGCGCAGGTCCAGTCCCTCGCGCGCGAGGACGGCTACATCGAGTCGTTCGTGCTCAGTGGCAAGGCGCTCGACCGCAACACGCAGCCGTTTGTGGAGCTCCTGACCGACCTCACAGCGCGGCTCGAGCTGGAGCCGAAGAGGCTGAAGGAGATCATCGCCGAGATCACGACCCGCCTGGAGAGCTCACTCGCGGGCCTAGGATTCACGTTCGCCTTGCTTCGAGCCCACGCCAAGCTCAGCGCGGAGGGCGCGCTCAACGACCGCCTGCAGGGCGTCGGGATGCTCCACACCATGCGGCGCCTGGCGACCCTGAACGAGACGCAGATCACTGACCTGATGGCGCAGCTCGACGAAATCCGAAAACGCCTCTTCCGCCCGCAAGCCCTGCGGATCATCGTCACCTGCGAGGAGTCGATGATCGGCGACCTCGAGGAATTGATAAAAGCGCTCGTCGCGGCGCAGGCCCATGACACCAAGAGCGCGGCCGGTCAGGCGCCGCGGGCCGAGCCACGCGATTCGGAAGCGCGAACCGCCCCCGTGCCCGTGGCATTCAACGTCCGCTTTTTCAAGACCGTCCGCTACACGCACGCGGACGCGCCGGCGCTCCTCGTGCTCGCCAACTACCTGAGGGACACCTTCCTGCACCGCGAGCTGCGCGAGAAGGGCGGCGCGTACGGCGGATTCGCGTCCGCCGGCGTCCTCAGCGGCACCTTCTACCTCGGGTCATATCGGGATCCGAACATCGTCCGCACCTACGACGCGTTCGACCGCGCGGTGAGGTGGGTGATCGACCAGGACATCGAGCCCGAGGCCCTCAAGGAAGCCATCCTCGGGGCGTGCGGCGACGTCGACCCGCTGGAATCGCCCGACATCAGAGGAAGACGCGAGGCGACCAACCGCGCCACCGGCTTGACCAAGGAGGCCCGCGAGCGCTTCAAGCAGCGCCTCCTGCAGGTGAGCAGCGAGGACCTCAGACGAGTGACTCAGACGTACTTCGTCGACGCGCCGGCCATCCAGACCACGGTGGCTGGGCCGGACCTCGTCGCGGCCGCGTCCAAAGAAAAGCCCGGCCTCTTCGCGGTCGTCGCCCCCCTCTAGACTGGCGCCCAGATGAACAACATCTGGCGTCATCCGTACTTCTGGCCGGGCGTGCTGATCGTCGTCGGCCTCTACTTCCTGCTCTCGAACCTCGGCGTCTTGTGGTGGCTCAGAGGCGACATCTTCTGGCCGCTCGTGCTCATCGCGATCGGCGTCTGGCTCATCGTCCGCCGGCGCCGTCCCTAGTCACGTGAGGTCCCGCTACCGCAGCTTCTTCTGGCCCGCGGTCCTGATCCTTGCGGGCCTCATCGCGCTGCTCGTCAACACCGGCGTGATCTCGACCGACCGCCTCTACCTTCTATTCGACCTCTGGCCGGTCATCCTGGTCGTGATCGGGCTCGAGATCATCGTCCGCCGCACGTGGCAGGGGGCGCAGGCCGACCTGGCGGGCGCGCTGATCGTGATCCTGGCCATCGCAGGATCTGTCGCTTACGTTGCTCTGGCGCCGAGCGGAGGAGAGCACACGGTCGACCTCTCGGTGTCGTCGTTCAGCGGGATCGACAAGGGTTCGATGTCGATCGACGCCGGCGTCGCGAACATCGACATCTCCGGTGGCGACCTCGGCGACGAGCTTTTCACCGCGCACGTCACGTACACGGGGCCGCAGCCGACAATGGTGTCGAGCAACGGCGACGTGACCATCTCCCAAGGTCCGAGAAACAGTCCTGCGCTCCAGTCGCAGCGATTAACAATGACCGTGCGGCTCAATGAGATCCTTGACTGGCGGGTGACCATCAACAGCGCCGCCACGACCGATCACCTCGACTTCAGCGCCATCAAGTTGAGCGCCGTCGACCTGAACACGGCGGCCGGCCACGACGACCTCACCCTGGGCTCGCCCACCGGCATCGTGCCGGTCACCTTCAACGGCGCGGCGATGACCGTCAACGTCCATCGCGCGTCGGGGATCCCCGTGTCGATCGCGGTCAACGGCGCGGGGATCACGCTCAACGCCGATGGCGTGCATCGCACGGCGATCGGCGAGCTCAACTACGAGACCTCGGACTTCGCGGGCGCCAAGGATGCCTACAAAATCGAGGTGGACGGCGCCGCGTGCACGGTCACGCTGGACAGCACGCACGCATCAGACTAGGCGCGCGTCGAGCGCGTCGACCCTCGCTCGGTAGACAGCAGTGGTCGGATCGCTGACCGCGGCGCGCAGACCGGCGGCCGCCACGCGCAGCAACGCCTCGACCTCGGGGTCTTCGATGCGCGCCGCCTTGAGCACGTGGACCAGGGCCACCGCGCGTTCGGCGCCGGAGAGAAATTCGTCCTGGCCGGCGGCCAACCGTGCCAGCTCCATCGCCTCGCGCCGCAGTCGCGAGGCGAGTGCATTCATCTCCTCTCCACCGAGCGCTTCGCATTGGTCCGCGCCCGCACCTGCCGCCGCGGAGGCGAGCCGGCCTTCGAGCAGCCGCCCGTCGGCTGCGGGATTGGCCGCCGCCGCGGGGCACAGTCCGACCACCTCCTGCGCTCCGACCGCGACGCCCTGTCGCTCGAGCTCAGCCACGACGTCCGACGGCGCGGTCTCCTCGACGCGGAATAGGTTCATGGAGAGCTGGACTCGCTCGCCGGACAGGGCGAACGCGAGGGCCTGCACGCCGCGCAGGCCTGAGCCGGACTCACGGATGGACCGTGCCAGTGCACGGGCCCCGACCAGGTCGATGTCGTACAGGATCACGTTGAACGCGACCAGAGGTCGCCGCGGTCCGATGCACGTCGCGCCGGCCGTGGCGTGGGGGGCGTCGCCAAGGTCGAGCCGCGCCCGCCCGGCGCGAATGTCGGCAAGGGTCTTGCCCTCCCCGTGACCGTAGAAGTAGACCGGGACGTGCAGCTCGGACCAGACGCGCTGACCGAGCGAGTGGGCGAGCTCGCGACAATCGTCGAGCGACGCGCCGAGTAAAGGAATGATCGGCACGACGTCCGCAGCCCCAACGCGCGGATGCACACCCGAATGCGTCCTGAGGTCGATCTCGTCGACCGCGGCAGCCACAGCACCCAGCAGACCGTCGATCAGGCGCGCCTGGCCGGCGGCGAGCGAGACGACGACGCGGTTGTGGTCGGGATCCGGGTCGGTGTCCAGCACAAACGCCTTCGAAGCGCCCGCGCTGATCGCTTCGATCACGCCTGCGCGCCGGCCCTCCGAGAAGTTCGGCACGGACTCGAATAGCTTCATGGCCAGAAGAGCTAGCGTAAGTTGCCGTGTCCGGCCAGGTGGCGCTCGTCTACGGCGACGCGCTGATGAAGCATCACCTCTCGGACGAGCATCCCCTGCAGCCGGTCCGAGTCCAGCTCGCGGTCGACCTGATCAAGTCCACGGGCCTCATCGAGCACGCCCACCTGCTGCCGCCCCGGATGGCCACCGACGAGGAGCTCCAGCTCGTGCACTCCCGCGAATACGTGCGGTTGGTCCGGGAGCTGAGCAATCCCGCGACGCGGCCCAACGTGCCCTCCGACGTGATCGATGCCGCCGGGTACGCCTCGGCGGACAACCCCCTCTCCAACGAGTTGCACGAGGGAACCGCGCTCGTCGCGGGCGCAACCCTTGTCGCGGCGGAGGCCATTCAGAGCGGCGCGTTCCTGCACGTGTTCAGCCCGTCCGGCGGCCTGCACCACGCTCACCGAGACCGTGCGTCCGGCTTCTGCACGTACAACGACGCCGCGATCGCGTGCCAGTGGTTCAAGGAGCGGGGCCACCGCGTCGCCTATGTCGACGTCGACGTGCATCACGGCGATGGGGTGGAGGACATCTTTCAGAGCGACCCCGACGTGATGACCATCAGCCTGCACGAGTCCGGACACTGGCTCTTTCCGGGGACCGGCTTTCCCGAAGATTCGGGCGTCGGGCCGGGCAAGGGGTTCGCCGTCAACATGCCGTTCGTCCCCTATACGTGGGACGACCCATGGCTTGCGGCGTTCGAGCGGGTCGTACCGCCGATGCTCGAGCGTTTCAAGCCGACCGTGCTCGTGACCCAGGACGGGTGCGACTCCCATCACCTCGACCCCCTTGCGCACCTGGCCGCGACCACGCGGATCTGGCCGCGCATCGGCGAGACGTTTCACAAGCTCGCGCATGAGCTGTGCGAGGGGCGCTGGCTTGCGCTCGGCGGCGGGGGCTACGCGATCCGCGAGGTCGTGCCTCGCGCGTGGACGCTTTTGTTCGCCGAGATGGTCGAGCACCCCGAGCTCGCCGAAGACGTGAACGATCCCGCGACGGTGGTGCCGTCACCGGAGGCCCAGGAGCGGGTGTGGGCCGCGACGGAGAAGGACCTGCGGCGCCTGGGCCAGGTCCACGGCCTGAAGTTCTAGGGGGCCAGGCGCTCTAGCCCGCTACCAGACCGCCTCCGCCACCTTGCCGACCAGCTCGAGCTTCCGGCGCTCGTCGTCGATCGAGAGACGGTTGCCCTCGATCGTGGAAGCAAAACCGCACTGGGGACTGAGGGCCAGCCGGTCGAGCGGGATGTAGCGCGCCGCTTCCGAGATGCGTCCCTTCAGCTCTTCCTCCGATTCGAGTGCCGGCTTCTTGGAGGTGACCAGCCCAAGAACGACGACACGGTCCTCCGGTACGTGCTTCAGCGGCTCGAATCCACCGGAGCGTTGGTCGTCGTATTCGAGCAGGAAGCGATTGAACTTCGTCTTCTCGAAGATGCGGGCGATGGGCTCGTAGTCGCCGGCCGCGTAGAACTTGCTCTGGTTGTTGCCCCGGCAGGTGTGCATGGCGAACGTTACGCCGGGATGATCTTCGATGATCGCGTTGTCCATCTCGATGCACGCGTCGATCAGCTTCTCGGGATCGCTGCCGCGCTTGCGATAACCCTCACGCAGCTCCGGGTCGAGAAGGGCCGCGTACTGCGGAGCGTCGATCTGGACGTACGTGCAGCCGAGCCGCGCCAGCTCGTCGACCTCGCGGCGGCTGATGGCGACGATGTCGGCGAGATACGCGTCGCGCGTGGGGTAGGCGTCCTTTGACTTCTCGGGGTCGTAGTAGGCCGCGGCCTGCTGGGCGCTGATCAGCGTGACCTTGGCCGGCGTGTCCGTCTTCGCGCGCAGGTACGTGAACTCCTCGGCGGCCATGTTGCGCATGGGCCTCAGCTTCTCGACCACCACCGGCCGCTTGAGCACCAGCTGCTCGCCCTTCTCGTCGCGGAATGGGATCGCCCATCCGCCCAGCTTGTCGAAGCCTGAGACAGAGTCGACAAGGTGGCCGTAAAAGGCGTAGCGGCGCTGCTCGCCGTCGGTGATGACGTCGATCCCCGCCGCCTTCTGCAGCTCGACCGCCTCATCGACGGCGCGGTCTTCGATCGCCTTGAAGTCGGACGGCGCGAGCTCGCCGGCCTCGAGCTTCTTGCGGGCGCTGGTCAGGTACTCCGGACGCAGCAGGCTGCCCACGACCTCCGCTCGCACGTCGGTCATCGTCGGCGCGCCACGAGAGCTAGGCCGAGTAAGTCCTCAGGCAGCGGGTGCAGACCTTGGCCCGAAAAGTGCGGCCTTTCACGGTCACGCGACCCATCTGCAAGTTGGGCTCGAACCTCCGGTTGACCCGGTTCTTCGCATGACTGACGTGGTGTCCGAACTGCGGCGACTTGCCGCAGATCTCGCATTGCTTGGCCACGGGGCACCTTCCTGCTTGGAGTAAGCGCGCGGGCACCGAACGGGTGCTCGACGCGGACGTGAATTGTACCATGAGCCTTCGCATGGCCTCGAAGACGACCACCGACTCCGCCCTCATTCAATCCAAGCGATGGGGCCGCATCGAGGTCTTCCCCTCCGCGGTGGCCGCCATCGCGGGCCACGCCGCCATGCGGTGCTACGGAATCAGCGGGATGGCCGGCAGGGGCCTCCGCGACGGCTTCGCCGAGCTCCTGCGCAGGGAGAACGTAGACAAGGGCGTGGACGTCGTGCAGGCGGACGAAGGCCTGGTCATCGACGTCTACGTCATCGTCCAGTACGGCATCCGGATCTCCGAGGTCGCTCACAACCTCCAGGAAACGGTCAAGTTCGAGGTCGAGCGCTCGGTCAACGTGTCCGTGCTCAAGGTCAACGTCAACGTGCAGGGCGTTCGCGAAGAGCGCTCCTGATGGTTTCGGCAGCAAAGGCGACGGGCGTGGACGGTCCGCTCTTCAAGCGGGCGCTGCTGGGCAGCCTGAGCTGGCTCGCCGCCAACCACGAAGAGGTCAACCGCCTGAACGTCTTCCCGGTGCCCGACGGCGACACGGGGACCAACATGCTGCTGACCCTTCAGTCCGCGGTCGAGGACGTGCGCGAGTCGAACGCCGCCGAGGTCAGCAAGATCGCCAAGCTCGCCTCGCACGGCAGCCTGATGGGCGCGCGCGGCAACTCGGGCGTGATCCTGTCGCAGATCTTTCGCGGCTTTGCCCGCACGGTGGAGGGCAAGACGTCGCTCACGCCGTCCGAGCTCGCGGGGGCGCTCGAGGAGGCGGCCAACGCCGCCTACCGCGCGGTCAACAAGCCCACCGAGGGAACGATCCTGACGGTGGCACGCGAGGCGGGCCGGGCAGCGGCCACGGCGGCGAGCGGCCCCGACGCGACGGTTCCGCGGGT
>DATEHC010000178.1:0-2614 GCA_035279785.1 Candidatus Dormiibacterota bacterium | reverse complement strand
CGGCGCAGCGGACTCGCCATCAGCCGCTCGAGCGTGCCTTGTGTGCGCTCGTTGAGGAAGGACACGATGGTGATGACGAAGACCAGGAAGAACACGACCAGGCCGATGAAGGCCGCGCCGAAGTAGTCGAGGGTGTCGAGGCCCGCGCCGCCGTAGAGGCGGTCGACCTTGAGCGAGAAGCTGACGTTGCGGCCCGCTGTCTGCGCGGCCAGCGCAATGGTCGCCTGCTGCAGCGCTTGGAGCACGGGCGTGTCCTGGCCGGGCTGCGATCCCTCGACGTGCACCTCGAGGGCGACGCTGCCGGTAGCGGCGGCGGCGCTGAAGCCCGACGGAATCACGACGTAGGCCGTCAAAGAGCCGTCGCGGAGCCTGGCGTCGCCTTGCGAGGCACTGATGTCGGTGGCGGTGATGCGCGACGACTGATGAAGCGTGCTCGACACGAGCGCGCCGAGCGGTCCCGAGTCCTCGTTGGCGATGCCGACGGTCGGAGCGCTCGTCGAACCGCGCATGAGGTAGCCGAGCAGTCCGAGGATCACGATCGGGGCGACGAAGAGCAAAGCGAGCGTGCGCCGGTCGCGGCGAAATCCCTGCAGAAGGCGTCTGGTGATTGCGCGGATGCGGTGGCCGCTCATGAGTCCGCCCTCCTTCCGGCAAGCGCAAGAAAAGCTTCCTCGAGGTTCTGGCTGCCACCCATCGAGCGAATGTCGGCCGGCGATCCCTCGGCGAGCAGCCGGCCGTACTGGATGAGGCCGAGGCGCTGGCATCGATCGGCCTCGTCCATGACGTGGCTCGAGACGATCATGGTCGTGCCGTCGGCCGCCATTCGCCGGAATGCCTCCCAGAACTGGACCCGGAGCTGGGGATCGACGCCCACGGTGGGCTCATCGAGGAGCAGCAGCTCCGGTTTGTGCACCAGGGCGCAAGCAAGCGAGCAGCGTTGGCGCATCCCGCCGCTCAGCGTCGCCACGACCGACTTGCGCCGGTCGAAGAGCTGGACGAGGTCGAGCGCGTCCTTGACGCCGGACTCGGCGCCGTTGATGGCCGCGAAGAAGGCAACGTTCTCCTCGACCGAGAGGGAGGGGTACAGAGCCGCCTGCTGCGTCATGTAGCCGATGTGCCGCAGCACCGCGACTTCTGGCATTCGGTGCCCGAGCACCGTAACAGTCCCGGCGTGCGCCTCGAGGAGACCGCAGATGAGGCGGATCAAGGTGGTCTTGCCGGCGCCGTTCGGACCCAGCAGGCCGTAGATCTCTCCCTGGCGCACTCGAAGGGTCACGCCGTTCAGCGCCTTGAATGCGCCGAACGACTTGCTCACGTCCTCGACATTGACCGCGTAGCTCTCGCTCATTCCTCACTCCCTTCTTCACTCTTTTCTTGGCCGCGCATCCCGCGCAGCCAGGTCTGCGCGAGCTCGGTGATCGCCTGTTCCTCGTCCATGTGGACGCCGAGCACCGTCTCCGCCGCTCGACGCGTCATGAGGTGGAAAAAGATCGGCCCGACGAACGACTGCATGGCCAGCAGCGGATGCATCTGCCGCAGCTTGCCCGCCGACATCTGGGCCAGGATGTAGCCGGCGAGAGCTCCGACGACGTTGACGATGGCGTCGCGCGTGGCTTCCTCGGCGTCCGGGGCAAGGGTGGTGACTTCGGAGAACATCGTGCGCATCAGCCCGGTGCGGTCTTCTTCGCCCGTCGCCACGATGCGATAGATCGTGAGCGCCACCTCCGGCATGACCACCTCGGGCGGATCGCCCTCGCGGTCGCGGAGGACGCCGATGACCGGGTCGAGCGGCGTGTACGTGTGTACGAGGGCGGTGAAGAGGGCGGGCTTGCCGGCGTAGAGCCGGTAGAGAGTGGCCCGGGAGACTCCCGCCCTGTCGGCCAGCTCGTCCATGGAGAGCGCGGCGAGACCTTTCGCCCCGACAAGCTCGAGCGCGACCCGCAGGATCCTTTCCCGGCGTGCGGGCGCGGGGGACACCCCGAGAGTCCGGAGCAGGGCCGCTCGAGAGGCGAAGGCACGGTAGAAGCTCGTCTTGGAGACGCCGGCGGCCCGAGAGAAGTCGTCGACCGTGGCCTGGGTCCTCTTCATGGCCAGAACAGCCGGCGCGGAGCTCAGGATGCGGGCGCGGGCATCCTGCTCGATCACGGGACAAGACTAGACGAGACGTCGCGTCTCGTCAAGTTTCGCTCGGGAGGCCAGGACACTTTCGAAAGAGAGCCGCCTTAACAGGCTGGGTGTTCGGCGGCCGCCCAGCCGGAGATCCTATCGATCGTGATCGCGACCACGGGACCGGCGGGACGCGTCTTGCGGTACTGGACGTGCCGCTCCGCCAGCAGATCGACAGCCCTGTCAGCCTCGGGGCCGTCGCCCAGGACGCGGCCACGGCCGTCGACGCGAACCCACCAGAGGCGGGTCCAGTCCTCGTCGTAGTGGTCGACGAGAAGGGCGACCCGCGGGTTGGCGGCGATGTTTCTCAGCCGCTGGAGATGTGTCGTCCGCTTGGGTTTGGCGTCCACGGTGAAGTAGATGACGTCTCCCTCGACCGCAAAGGTGATCGGGACCAGATGCGGCTTTCCCTCGGCGCCGACGGTGGCGAGGTGGGCCACCCGAGCCG
>DATEHC010000177.1:0-36239 GCA_035279785.1 Candidatus Dormiibacterota bacterium | reverse complement strand
ATCGTGTTCGCGCGTGCGCGGAGGAACTGGTACTTCCACCCGTCGCCATCGCCCACCTGCGACCCGAGCCCGCCGACGTCCATCGCGGTCTCGGTCATCCGCTGATTGAGCTCGGACCACATCAGCTTGAGGATCGAGCCCTCGGATCCAGGGATGCCGCTGCGTTTGACCGCCGTCACGGCCCGATAGCCGTTCAGCTGCAGGGCCCGGGCCTCGATCGTGTGCTGTGCGACCTTCTGGCGCACGAGCGGATCGGACCCACGGCCAAGCTTTCGCGCGCGCTCGGCCAGCTCGGAAGCGGTGATCTGCGCGCGAGTCGCCAGCGCGAGGCCGAGCGTGCCGCGTTCGTGGAGCAGCGTCGTCATGGCCACGGTCCAACCCTTTCCAGGCTCGCCCAGGATCTGCGACTTGGGGACCTTGACGTCCTTGAAGAAGATCTCGTTGAACTCGGCGTCACCCGTGATCTGCACGAGCGGCCGCACCTCGATGCCTGGACTCTCCATGTCCACCAGCAAGTACGTCAGTCCGTCGCGCGGGTTCGCCTCCTTGCGCTCGCGTGCGACGAGCATGCACCACTTCGCGACGTGCGCCAGCGTCGTCCACACCTTCTGACCGTTGACCAGGTAGTGGTCGCCCCTGTCCTCGGCGCGGGTCTGCAGACCCGACAGGTCACTGCCGGCATTCGGCTCGCTGAATCCCTGGCACCAGATCTCTTTGGCCGAAAGAAGCGGCGACAGGTAGCGCTTCTTTTGCTCTTCGGTTCCGTGCGCGATGACAACCGGGCCGCCCATCCCGAGGCCGATGACGTTGATGGGCTCCGGAGCGTGGGCGAGGATCATCTCGTCGTTGAAGATGAGCTGGTCCATGAAGCTGCGGCCGCGTCCGCCGTACTCCTCGGGCCAGGTCATGCCGACGTAGCCGGCCTCGTAGAGCTTGCGCTGCCAGGCGCGGCGACTCTCGATGAAGCCCTTCATGTCGGACTCTCCGACTTGCTGATCGGCGGCGGGCTTGTTGGCCTTCAGCCAGCCGCGCACCTCGTCCCGAAAAGCCTTCTCGCTCGGGCTGAGGTCGAAGTCCACGTCGATACCTTACAGTCGCGCCGTGCAGCAGCAGGCCGGCCAGATCTCGCCCGACGGGTACTGGATGTGGGACGGCTCGCAGTGGGTCCCCAACCCTTACCGGCCGATCGTCGCCCCGCCGCCCTCGGCGGCATATGAGTCGGCCGGTCCCCGCGCCGGTGTGGCGACGATCCTGGTGCTTTCAAGCATCGCCGGCATCCTTCTGCTCGTCCTGGCCATGTCCGTCATCGATGCCATCCCCAACCCCAACGACAACCAGACCCTGGTCATCGGACTGCTCGCACTGATCGCATTTCTCGTATGGCTCGGCACGCTGACCGCCGCGGTCGTTTTCTACTGCATGTGGCTGCACCGCGTCGTCCGCAACATGCCCGCCCTCGGCGCGCCTGACCCGCGGTGGTCGCCGGCTCGCTCAGTCGTCTACTGCTTCGTCCCCTTCATCAGCCTGGTTCATCCCCTCTGGAGCGTCCTCGACGCTTGGCGCGGCGCCGACGCGTCGCGGCGATGGCTCGATCAGCGGACGCGGAAAACCCTGCGACCGCCTCAGCTCATGACCGCGTGGTGGGCTGCGTGGCTGATCGGCAGCTACGTCTTCAACATCGGATCACGCCTCAGCGGCGGCGCAGCCGTCGCGCTCGACATCGTCGGCGGCGTGATCCAGATCGCCGCGGCGGTGCTGTGCGTGATGGTGATCCGCGACGTGACGGCGCGCCAGGAGCGCAAGAACGAGCTGATCGCGAGCGGCCAGCTCGTCTAAAAGCTAGGCGACCGCGGGAAGAACTTCCTCAGCCAGCAGCCGCAGGGCGTCCGTGTCGTCCAGCAAGAAGTGCTGAAGCATGAACAGTTCCACACCCAACCGCGCGTACTCGCGGACCTGGCCGGCGATCTCTTCGGGCGTGCCGACGAAGCCGGCCTCACGCACCTTCGTCAGGCATTCGTCCGGGTCGAGGCCGCGCAGCCTGGGCAGCACGTCCTGCATCTTCACCGCCCGCTCGCGTAGCTCGTTCCGGTCCCGGCCCACGATGAACGTGGTCATCACCGAATACCGGATCGACGACGGGTCGCGACCGATCTCCTTGCAGCAGCGGTCGAGCACCTCGCGCTTGTGCCGGTACTCGTCGAAGTCGAACCGCGTGTAGTTCCACTCGTCGGCCTCGCGCGCGACGATCGGCAGGTGACGCTTCTCGCCGACGCCGCCCATGAGCACAGGGATCTTGCCATCGCGTTGCGGCCGCGGATGGGAGATCTTCCAGGTGTCGCGGATGATGCGCACGCCCTGCTCGAAGCGGTCCATCCGGCCCTTCACGTCCAGGAACGGGACGTGGAAGACCTCGTGCTCGTTCTCGTTCCAGCCCGCGCCGACACCGAAGACCAAGCGACCTCCGCTCAACAGGTCGACCGCCGTGGCCCGGCGGGCGAGCACCGCCGGCTCATAAAAGGTCAGCGGGCTGACCATCGGTCCGAACTCGATGGTCTTCGTCCATTCGGCCGCCATCGTCAGGGACGCCCAGCAGTCGATGCAGTCGCGGCTGGGGTCGCCCATGAGCGAGATCAGGTGGTCGCTCCGGCGCAGCGAGGCGAAACCAAGAGATTCGACGTCCGCGCACAGGCGTCGCCAGCGCTCCCAGTTGAGCCCCTCCTGGCCCTCGATCATGATCCCGATCTTCGTCATCTCTGAAGGGACATCGTAAGTTCGTCGAGCGGCTTGAAGTTGAGGATCCTGTCCTCGGGGATGCCCGCGCGGCGCGCCATCCACATGGCCATGGGCACGTACGCGAATTCCGCCGGCGCGTGCGCGTCGGCGTCCATGACGAAGTTGCAGCCGATGTCGCGCACCGTGCGCGCCATCTCTGGTGACAGGTCCATGCGCGCGGGGTCGCAATCGATCTCCAAAAGCACGTTGTTCTTGGCGGCCTCCTTGAACACCGCCTCGAAGTCGTAGCTCGCGCCCTCGCGCGAGCCCGGCCGCCGGCCGGTCGGATGCCCAATGACGTCGACGTGCGGGTGCGACACCGCCCGCATCATCCGCTCGGTCATTGCGCTCGGCTCCTGCCTCAGCTTGACGTGAGGCGACGCGATGACCACGTCGAGGATCTCGAGCACCGCATCGGGAAGGTCGAGCGCGCCGTCCTCGAGGATGTCCACCTCGATGCCCTGGAGCAGGGTCACGCCCTCGACCTGCTCCTGGACCTCGGCCATCTGTTTCGACTGCGCAAGCAGCCGTCCGGCGTCGAGCCCGTGTACGACGGCGATGCGCGGCGAGTGGTCGGTGATCCCGAGGTACTGGTAGCCCATGGCCTGGGCGCCACGCGCCATCTCGAGCATGGTCGCCTTGCCGTCGCTCCATTCGGTGTGGGAGTGGATGTCGCCCTGGTAGCGCTTGAAGTCGAGGGGCGTCTCGTCTTCGCGGGCGGGCTGCTGCATCTGCTCGCGGAGCCGGTTGAGGTAGCGGCTCTGTCCAGTCTCGACCATGTCTTTCAGAACCCGCGCGATCCCGTCACCGACGCCCTCGATCGAAGTCAGGGAGTCCGTCATGGCGAGCCTGTGAAGGTCCGGGCGCTCGATCGCGATGCTCCATGCGGCCGAGGAGAACGCCCGCGCCCGATAGCGTTCCTTTTCCTGCTGACGCAGGAGGTATCCGATCTCCGACAGCGTCTGCGCCGCGCTGACCGCGTCCACCTCGTAAATTGTCCAAGCAACTGTGGCCCGACCGAATCCGAAGCCCGGAGACCCCATCGCAGAGCTGGTCGACTCGCTGCTCCTGGAGCTGGGCGAGGACCCTCGCCGGCAGGGTCTGCGCGCGACCCCGGATCGCGTGGCTCGCGCCCTGCGCGAGCTGACCGAGGGCTACGGCGTCAAGCCCGAGGACGTCATCGCCGATGCGATCTTCGACCAGGACTACGACGAGATGGTCCTGGTGAGGGACATCCCTTTCTACTCGTTGTGCGAGCACCACATGCTGCCCTTCTTCGGCCAGGTTCATGTGGGCTACCTGCCGCGGGGAAAGGTCGTCGGTCTGAGCAAGATCCCGAGGCTGGTCGAGGTCTTCTCGCACCGCCTGCAGATCCAGGAGCAGCTCACCCGCCAGGTGGCCGAGGCGCTCAACACCGCGCTGGTGCCGCGCGGCGTCGGCGTGGTGGTCGAGGCTCGCCACCTCTGCATGGAGATGCGCGGGGTCGAGACTCCGGGCGGCCGGATGGTCACGTCCTGCATGCTCGGCACCTTCCGGCGCGACCCCCGCACGCGGGCCGAGTTCCTCGACCTGGTCCGACGGTCCTGAAGTGGGGGATTGAGCACCTGAGGGAAAAGCTCAAAGAACTCTTTATATAAACCAGGCTTTATGTATACTCAGACATAAAGCAAGCTTTATGTTTCTCCAGAGTCCGCGCAACGAACTGCCCGACCATTTCCTGGGCTTCGCCAACCCCACGCGTCTGCGGATCCTGCAGCGCCTCGGGGAGATGGGAGAGGTCAACGTGAGTGAGCTTGCCGAGCACATGCACATGAGCCAGCCGCGCATCTCCTGGCACGTGCGCATGCTGCGCCTGGGCGGGGTCATCCGCGTCCGCCGCGACGGGCGGCAGGTGTGGTGCTCGCTCGACGCCGACAGTATTCGCCGCAATCGGGAGCGGCTCGACGAGATGCTGGGGTTGCCACAAAGCACAAAACCGAAAGTTCGTGAGGAGGTGGGCGCATGAGCGCCAATCACAAGAACGGTCACGCCAACGGCAGGGCGACCAACGATAAAAGCAGAGTCAAGAAGGTTCGCGTCGCCATAGTTGGGGTCGGCAACTGCGCGTCCTCGCTGGTGCAGGGCGTGCACTACTACCGCGACGCCTCGCCCAAGGATTCAGTGCCGGGTCTGATGCACGTCGACCTCGGCGGCTACCACATCCGCGACATCGAATTCGTCGCCGCATTCGACATCGACAAGAACAAGGTCGGGCTCGACCTCGCCGACGCGATCTTCACCAAGCCCAACAACACCGTCAAGTTCTCCGACGTGCCCAAGTCTGGCGTCAAGGTCCAGCGTGGCATGACCCACGACGGCATCGGCAAGTACCTGTCCGAGGTCGTGCAGAAGGCGCCCGGTGAGACCGCCGACGTCGTCGGCATCCTCAAGAAGACCAAGGCGGACGTGCTCGTGAGCTATCTCCCGGTCGGCTCCGAGGAGGCGACCAAGTGGTACGTCGAGCAGGCTCTCGCGGCCGGCGTCGGTTTCGTCAACTGCATCCCCGTCTTCATCGCGCGGGAGCCGTACTGGCAGAAGCGCTTCGAGGATCGCGGCCTTCCGATCATCGGTGACGACATCAAGTCCCAGGTCGGCGCGACCATCGTCCACCGCGTGCTGACGCGACTGTTCCGCGACCGAGGCGTGAAGCTCGAGCGCACCTACCAGCTGAACTTCGGCGGCAACACCGACTTCCTCAACATGCTCGAGCGCGAGCGTCTGATGTCGAAGAAGATCTCCAAGACGCGCTCGGTCACGTCTCAGCTCGACTACGACATCGGCGCCAACAATGTGCACATCGGCCCGTCGGACTACGTGCCCTGGCTTAACGACCGCAAGTGGGCGTACATCCGGCTCGAGGGACGGTCCTTCGGCGATGTGCCGCTCAACGTCGAGCTCAAGCTCGAAGTCGTCGACTCACCCAACTCGGCCGGCATCGTCATCGATGCGGTCCGCTGCGCCAAGCTCGCGCTCGACCGCGGAATCGGCGGTTCGCTCGAGGCGCCGAGCTCGTACTTCATGAAGTCGCCGCCGGTCCAGTACAGCGACAACGAGGCGAGGCGTTTGGTGGAGGAGTTCATCGAGGGTGACAAGCCCGCTGTCAACGGCCAGCGCGAGCGGCGCGCTCCCCGAGCCAAGCCGGCCGCAGCTGCTCGCCGCTAGCTATAGAGCGGGCGCGCGAATCCTGCGCGCTGTTCCGCCCGGTGTGCGGTACGCCGCCGCCACGCCGGGCGGTTCGGCGTGGTTTCTGCTGAGTGCCGGACAGCGCCGGGCCGCCCTCGACAACTACGCCGCGGCGCTCGGCGCCGAGCCCGGCGATCCCCGAGTCGCGCGCGTCGCGCGGCGGGCATTTCAGAACTACGGCCGCATGCTCATGGACTTCGTCCTCCTCGGCGGCCTGACCCCAGAGGAGCTCGGAAGCCGAATGTCCTACGACGGACGCGATCACCTCGATGCGGCGCTCGAACGCGGTCGCGGAGCCATCATGGCCGTGCCCCACATGGGCTCGTGGGACATGGCGGGTTCCTTCGCAGCCTCCCTCGGCTACCGCGTGTGGGCTGTCGCGGAGAAGTTTCCTGGCTCGCTCGACGACGCCGTCGTGAAGACGCGCGAGAGCTTCGGCTTGAAGGTCGTCAGCATTGGCCGGTCAGCGGTGCGCACGCTGACCGAGGCGTTGCGCGACAACGGGATCATCGCTCTGGTGTGCGACCTGGAGCAGGGACCTGGCGTCGCCGTCCGGTTTTTCGGCCGTCGCGCGGTCGTTCCCGGCGGTCCGGCGGCCCTCGCGCTGAAGAACGGCGCGACCGTGATCACCGCGGCGCCCTACGCTGTTTCGCCCGGCCACTACCACGTCCACCTGGATCCCCCGATGGAGATCGCGGCAGGGGAGACCAAAGAGGGGTTGATGCAGCGAATCGTGACCCGGTTCGAGGACTTCATCCGCGAGAGACCTGACCAGTGGTATGCATTTCGGCGGATGTTCGACCGCTGATAGGTGGGCGAGTGGACTTTTCGCGGCTTCTTGATCGTCCAGTCGGTGATGGAGAGGCTCCCGCGCGCCTGGGCCTACGCGCTCGCGGTGATTGCGGCGCGATTCGCCTGGTGGTTCTCGCCACTGGCGCGCCCTCGGCTCGAGTACAACCTGATGATCGTCTGCCCCGAGCTGCAGCACGATCCGGAAAAGCTTCGCAACATGTCGCGGCTCAACTTCCGCAACCACGCCAAGGCCTACGCCGACCTGATGCAGCTGCCGACGGCGCGCGTGGAGGCGTTGGGTCCACGACTCAAGGTCGACGGCCTGGAGAATCTCGAGCAGGCTCGCGCGATGGGCAGGGGAGTGATGGTCGTCTCGTGCCACATGGGGTCGTACGAAGAGGCCGCGGCGATCTGGGCGGCGACGCAGGCCCCGGTGAGCCTTTTCGCCGAGGAGCTGGAGCCTCGCGCCCTGTTCGAGTGGTACCGGGACACGCGTGGACGGCTCGGGATCAGCGTCCTGCCGCTCGACCACGGCGGCATTCGCAAGGTCATGCAGGCGTTGCGCGAGCAGGAGATCGTCATCACCGCGATCGATCGCGACGTGACCGGCTCTGGCTACCTGATGCCGTTCTTCGGCAGGCTGGCGCCGATCCCGCTCGGTCCCGCCGCCATCGCGCTGCGGATGGGAACACCGATCCTTCCAGTCTGCGTCTGGCGCCTGGAGGACGATACCTTCCAGGTGGAGATCGCCCCGCCCGTGGTCGCGCGCTCTTCGGGCAACGTGCGGGCGGACCAGGTGCGCACGACGCAGGAGCTGTTGCGGCACATGGAAGGCTTCATCGCGCGGCACCCCGAGCAGTGGCACGTCCCTCATCGCATCTGGTCGGGCGGACCCTAATGCGCGGGGGGATCAGGATCCCCCCGCGGGCCCCCCTTTCCACAGGGACCGCGTGGGTGGCGTCTGGTGGTACACGTCTGGTGCCGGCCGGAGTAAATCCGGCCTACAGCTCCACTGGAGTTCGCGCGTGAGGGTCGGGCTCGTCTCGCCCTACGACTTTGCCTCGCCGGGCGGCGTCAACGACCACGTCCGCAACCTCGCCGTGCGTCTGGGCGGCCTTGGCCACGACACGCGCATCTTCGCGCCCTCGAGCCGCGCGGACGTCGACTCCGACAGCGCGCGCTTCTACCGCATCGGCACGCCGATCGCGATCCCCGTCAACGACTCGGTCGCGCGCATCACGCTGAGCTTCCACCTCGCGAATCGCGTCGCGGCGATCATCGCGGAGGAGCGGTTCGACGTCCTCCATTTCCACGAGCCGCTGATGCCCGCGCTGCCGATGACGATGCTGCGCATGTCGACGACCGCGAACGTCGGCACCTTCCACGCGTTCGCTCACTCCAACGTCGGCTACTACTACGGCCGTCCGCTGCTGCAGCCGTATCTCGGGCACCTGCACCGCGGAATCGCCGTGAGCGAGCCCGCGCGCACGTTCGTGAATCGCTATTTCCCGAACTATCCGCTGCGCGTCATCCCCAACGGCATCGACGTGGGCGTCTACCGGCCAGGGCTCGCGCCGATCCGCCACCTGCGGGACGACCGGCTCAACATCCTGTTCGTCGGCAGGCTCGAGAAGCGCAAGGGCCTCGGCGACCTGCTGCGGGCGTACCGCGCGATGAAGTCACGTGTCCCGCGCAGCCGTCTGATCATCGTCGGTGACGGACCACTGCGCGGGCGCTTCGAGTCTTACGTCGCGCGACACCACCTGCAGGACGTGGTCATGGCCGGCTTCGTGCCCGACTCGGTGAAGCCGCGCTACTTCAACAGCGCCGACATCTTCTGCGCGCCGGCGACCGGAGCAGAGAGCTTTGGGATCGTGTTGCTAGAGGCGCTTGCGTCGGGAGTTCCCGTTGTCGCCACCGAGGTGCCGGGCTACATGTCCGTGCTGGAGCCGGGACGCGACAGCGTCACGGTGCAGCCGAAGAACTGGCGCGAGCTCGCGGCCTCGCTCGTGATCCTCGCGCGCGACCCCGAGCTCCGCATGCGTATGTCGGATTACGCGCTGCAGAAGGCGCGCCGCTACTCGTGGGACAACGTCGTCTCCGAGGTCGTGGACGTCTACAACGAAGCGCGCAAGGCTTTCGCGGCCGCGCCCGCGAGAGCGCTGGAGGTGTCAGGTGTTCACAACGCGGTTTGAGGCGTGGGTGCGCCGGCACGCCGAGGCACTGATCGCGGCGCTGGGCCGCTCCCCGCTGACGCCCAACCAGGTAACTGTCGTCGGGCTCGCGCTGACGTTCTTCGCGTCGGGGCTGGTTGCCTTCGGCCAGCTGCGATGGGCAGGCATCGTCCTCATCTTCGCGGGTACCTGCGACATCCTCGACGGCGCGCTGGCGCGAACGACCAACGCGGCCTATCCATACGGCGCGTTCCTCGACTCCACCCTCGACCGGTACTCCGAGGGCGCGGTGTACCTCGGATTGGCCGCGTACTTCGTCACCATCGGCGGCCCGCTCCAGCGCTGGCTCGTGCTGGCAACTCTGGCCGCGCTCGCGGGGTCCTTCCTCGTCAGCTACGTTCGCGCGCGCGCACAGAGCCTCGGCTTTACCTGCAAGTCCGGACTGTTCCAGCGGCCGGAGCGCGTGGTCGTCACGGTGATCGGGCTCTTGATCGGCGGCCCGGTCCTCTACGTCGTCGTGTTCCTGCTCGCGATCGTGACCAACGTGACCGCGCTCCAGCGCATCCGCGAGGTGTGGCTGCAGGGACGGGCGCAGCGACTGGAGCGCGAGCGGGAGCAGGCGAAGGCGCGCCGCACGGCGGGCGAGGCGAATTGACCATCCTCAAAAAAGACCCGTTCGATGGCCTCGTCGGTCACATGCAGGCGCTGACCCAGCTGCGCTCGCAGCTCTCGACGGGCAGGCTTGCCCACGCTTACCTGTTCGTCGGCGAATCGGGCCTCGGAAAAGCGACCGCAGCCCGCGCACTTGCTTCCGCGCTCCTGCCGGAGGCGCCGCTCGCCCGCAATCCCGACTACTGGGAGGACGACCGCAAGAAGATCATCCACGTCAACGAGATCAGGCTCATCCCAGACAAGCCGCCGGAGTTTCACGAGCTGAGCCTTCAGCACTTCCTCAACCTGAAGCCCGCGATCGGCGACTACCGCGTCGCGCTGGTGACGAGCGTCGGCCGCCTGCGCGACGAGTCGCAGGGCGTGCTCCTGAAGACCCTCGAGGAGCCGCACCCGCACCGGGTGATCATCCTGACCACGCCGAGCCTCAACCCGTTCGTCGTGCTGCCCACCGTGGTCTCGCGATGCCAGCGCGTCTTCTTTCACCCCGTCCCCGCGCCGGAGATCGAAAAGCTGCTCACGACCAAGGGAGTCGATACCAAGCGCGCGAAGCTGCTCGCCGAGCTTTCCGGCGGACGTCCAGGGTGGGCGATGCGGCGCGCGCAAGACGAGAGCGTGATCGACCTCCACCACTCGTGGACGCGCTGGCTCGAGGAGATCTTCGGTGCGCCCGCCGACGTGCCTCTCCGTGTCGCCGCGCAGCTCGACGGAGAGCAGATGGGGTGGAGGCGCAGCGAGGGCGACGAGGAGGACCCCGCCCTATTTGCAATCGCGAGCTGGCAGATCGAGCTGCGGCGGCGGATGCTCTCCAGCCGCGGACGCGAGCAGGGACGGTGGGCGCGGCTGCTCGAGCTCTCGTACGACACGCTCGGCTACCTCGAGCAGAACGTCAGCCCACGGTTAGCGCTAGAAACGTTCTTGCTCGAATGCCGAAAAGCATCCTGAGGAAGAGCCTCCAGGGATTTCACCCTTACGTCCCCGGGGAGCAGCCGCCGGACGGCGAGGGCTGGGTAAAACTCAACACCAACGAGTCACCGCTCCCGCCGTCGCCGAAGGTCATCGAGGCGATCAAAGACGCCGCCAACGACGCGCTTCGCCTCTATCCGAGTCCCACGGCGGCGCCGGCGCGCGAGGCGATCGCTCGCCGATTCGGCCTCGAGCCAAACCAGGTCACGCTCGGCAATGGCGGGGATGAGCTGATCGAGCTGTGCTTCCGCGCCTTCGCCGACGCGAGCGACCGCGTCGCATTCCCGACGCCGACCTATCCGCTGCTCGAGCCGTTGTGCCGGATCCACGGCGCGGTGCCGTCGCCGCATCCGACGGAGACCTTCGACGAGCTTCCTCCGAGCCTTGGCCCGGATCCCGCGCCGCTGAAGTTCGTCGTCAACCCGAACTCACCGACGGGCGCCGAGTTCGATGAGGCCGCGGTCCAAACCGTCGTCGTCGCGTCGACCGGCGTCGTTGCGATCGACGAGGCATACGTGGATTTCGCCCCGAGGTCTGCGCTCGACCTGATGCGGGCGCACGACAACGTTGTCCTGCTGCGGACCTTCTCTAAGTCCTACGGCCTGGCGGGTCTGCGCATCGGCTTTGCGCTCGGCTCGGCCGAGGTCATCGAGGCGCTCGACTCGGTGAAGGACTCGTACAACGTCGACCGCCTGGCGATCGCGGCGGCCGTGGCTGCGGTCAATGACGAAGAGCACCACCGGACGCTCGTCGACGAGGTGGTTCGCAATCGCGGCCGGCTCGAGGCGGCGCTCAACGGGCTCGGCTTCGAGGTCGTTCCCTCCTCCACGAACTTCGTGTTCGCCAGGCCGCCGAAGCCTGCCGGCGAGGTCGTCGAGGCGCTCCGCAAGCGCCGGATTCTCGTCCGCCATTACGATCGTGAGCCGATCGCGGGCTGGGTCCGGATCACAGTTGGAACCCGCGAGCAGCACGACAAGCTTCTGTCCGCCTTGAAGGAGATCCTTTGACGACAACACCGACGCGGGACGAAGCGTGGGAGCTCGTCACCTCGATGACGCAGTCGGACCAGCTGCGCAGGCACATGCGCAGCGTGTCGGCGGCGATGGAGGCGTACGCGCGCCGGTTCGGCGAGGACCCTCAACGTTGGGCCGTGCTCGGCCTGATTCACGACTGGGACTACGAGACCGGCCCCACCAAGGAGCAGCACCCGATGCGCGGAATCGCGATGCTGCGCGAGAAGGGCTGGCCGCAGGACATCCTCGACGACATCGCGTCGCACGCCGACTACCTCGACGTACCGCGTGACACCAACGCGCGCAAGGCGCTTTATGCGGTCGACGAGATGTGCGGCTTCATCATCGCCTGCGCCCTCGTGAAGCCGGACAAGTCGCTGAGCTCGGTCGACGCGTCGACCGTGCGCAAGAAGATGAAGGACAAGGCATTTGCGCGCGGCGTGCATCGCGAGGAGCTCGTCGCCGGCGCGGAGGTCCTGGGTGTGCCGTTCGACGAGCACGTGCTGTTCGTACGCGACGCCTTGATTCCCATCGCACACGAATTGGGGCTCAACCCGTGAGCCTGCGCTCCCGGCCGGAGCCCCTCGGCGGATCTTCGGCGCCCATGCGGCCGATCTGCGTCGTTGCGCCCTCCGCTGCTCGCTCGCGCATCGACGGATGCGCTCACTCCGCTGCTCGGTCGCGCCTAGCATTTCGGCCACCTGTGCACCGAATCTCTCGCCGAGGTCTCCGTCCGTGAGCGCTAGCGGGCGCCCTCGCGTCTTGCTCATGCATCCGATCCTCGATCCCGGACCAAGCATCCTGGCCGAGGCGGCCGAGGTCGTCGCCTATCCCGCGGGTGGACCGCTCGATGAAGCGAGCATCCGTCAGGCCGCGGAGGGCTGTGTTGGGATCGTCAGCCAGCTCATGGACCCGATCCGCGACACCGTGCTCTCGACGCCCGGCCTGAAGTGTGTGAGCAATGTCGCAGTCGGCTTCGACAACATCGACCTGGCGGCCGCGACCGCGCACAAGGTGATGGTCACCAACACGCCTGGCGTGCTTGACGACGCCACCGCCGACTTCGCATTCACGCTGTTGATGGCCGCAGCGCGGCGTGTGGTCGAGGCGGACCACTTCATCCGCAGCGGCCAGTTCCACGGCTGGGCGATCGACATGATGCTCGGACAGGACGTCTACGACGCGACGCTTGGCATCGTGGGCATCGGGCGCATCGGCCGTGGCGTCGCGCATCGCGCCAAGGGTTTCAACATGCGGGTGCTCTACTACGACCCGCAGCCTCTGCCCCCAGAAGCCGAGCAGCAGTTGAACGCCCAGCGCGCGAGCCTCGACCGTCTCATCGCCGAGTCGGACTTCATCTCGGTGCACGTGCCCCTGACGCAGGAGACCATGCACCTGATCAGCACCGCGCAGTTCAACTCGATGAAGCCCAACGCGATCCTGGTCAACACGTCGCGAGGCCCCGTCGTGGACGAGGCGGCGCTCGTCGAGGCTCTGAACGCGAAAAAGCTGGCGGGCGCGGGCCTCGATGTGTTCGAGCGTGAGCCCGCGGTGCACCCGGGCTTGCTCCAGATGCCGAACGTGATCCTTGCGCCGCACATCGCAAGTGCCACCGTGCGAACTCGGAGCGAGATGTCGGCGATGGCCGCCCGCAACATGGCCACCGCCGTGCGCGGCGGCCGTCCGCCGAACCTTCTGAACCCCGAGGTCAAGCGATAGCGCTGGCGGTTCGTTACAAGCTGCTCGCGCTCGACCTGGACGGGACGATCCTCGACCTGCACCTCAACCTCGACCCGCGCGACCTCGAAGCCCTGCACCGCATCGTGGCCGCCGGTGTCACCGTCATCGCGTGCACGGGCCGCCCCTTTCCCGGCGCGGTCCCCTGGGTGGAGAAGCTGGGCCTGAAAGGGCCTGTCGTGTGTTACCAGGGCGCGCAGGTCCGAAACCTCGACGGCCAGCTCCTGCTGGATCACGGCGTGCCTCACGCGCTGGCCATGGAGGTGATCCAGTTCGCGCGCGACCGTAACCTGCACGTGCAGGCATATCGCGACGACCAGCTGATCGTCGAGCGCGACCGGCCCGAGGCGCATCGCTACGCCGAGCACGCGAGCATGCAGATCCACCTCGTCCACGACCTCGACTCCGCCATGGGCCTGACCACTCCGAAGCTCGTCATCGTCTCCACGCCGGAGGTCCTCGAGTCGATTCTTCCCGAAGCACGTGCGCGCTGGAAGGGGCGCTTGAACGTTGCAACGTCGACGCCCGACTACCTCGAGTTCACCAGCGCCGACAGCGATAAGGCCTCCGCGCTGAGGTTCCTGAGCGAGCGCCTCGGGATCACCCAGGCCGAGGTCGTCGCGGTCGGCGACGGCCGCAACGACGCATCGATGATCGCGTGGGCGGGGCTCGGGGTGGCCATCGAGGGCTCGGCTCCAGAGGTGGTCGCGGCCGCCGACCGGACGATCGCTCCTCCGGGCCACGGCGGAATCGATCGGCTCGCGGACGCGTTGCTCACGTAGTGGGAACTCTTCTCCTCGTCCACGCTCACCCCGACGACGAGTCGATCTCGACTGGTGGCGTGATGATGAAGGCCAAAGCGCACGGCCACCGCGTCGTGCTCGTGACCGCCACACGCGGCGAGGCCGGCGAGATCTACAACATGGACGAGGCGGCGTCGCGGCCGCGGCTCGGAGAGATTCGCACGGAGGAGTTGCGCGCGGCCGACGAGATCCTCGGCGTCGATCGCCAGGAGTTTCTCGGCTACCGCGATTCGGGGATGGTCGACACGCCAGACAACAAGGACCCGCGTTCCTTTCACCAGGCCAAGCTCGACGAAGCCGCGGAAAGGCTTGCGGTCGTGCTGCGCGAAGAACGCCCGGACGTGGTGGTGACCTACGCCGACGACGGCGTCTACGGTCATCCGGACCACATCAAGGCGCACGAGGTGACGAACGCGGCGCTCGACCTGATGGAGCGAGAGGGTGTACCGCCCAAGAAGCTCTACTACACGGCGGTGCCGCGCTCGCTGATGCAGGCCTACGCCGAGCAGTTCCCGGATCAGGCGCAGGAGCAGGCGAGGCGCAACATGCGGATCGAGGGAACGCCGGACGAGCTGATCACGACGCGGGTGGACGTGCACGCATACGTCGATCGCAAGCTGGACGCGTTCCACGCGCACGTGAGCCAGAACGAGCCCAACAACTGGATGCAGACGATGCAGCGCCAGATCCTCGAGCTCGCCTTCGGCACCGAGTACTTCAAGCTGGCACGAGGCAAGCCGGGCTCCGAGATTCCCGAGCCGGACCTGTTCGTGGGGATCAGCTAGGCACGCATTCCAGTTGTGCGCTGCGCTGGTCCCAGCCCAAAACCAGCCAGTACAGCTCGACCGAGCCTGTGCAGGTCGACGCGCCGGACCGGCCCCGGATGGGGTAGCTGACAGTGCCCAGGCCCCAGCTCGGTGAGCCGAGCGTGTAGCTGTCGAGATTGCCGATCAGCTCGTGCTGATTGAAGGCCCCCTCGATCACCAGCGGCGGCCGCCCGAAATAGTTGAATGCCATCGTGAAGAGGATCGCGCCGGCGATTGACCACGCGAGGATGTGGCGGGCGCGATCTCCCGAGGTGCGTGTCGCGCCCGGCGTCGTGGCGTTCACGTCCTGAATCACCGTCGTCCCCGCGGCAAGATCACCTATGCGCTGGCTGCCGCGCGTGAGGCCGACGCAAAGACCGCCCAGGAGATACAGGGCCGGCTGGTAATCGACGATCCGCAGGACGTTGCGAATCAACACGTCGCGCACCTCCAAGGGCCGCCCATCCAGGCGTACCACTTTGAGGTGCGTCCACCACTTTCCCGGCGTGGCGCCGAACATCGCCTCCGGAATGGCGAAGTAGGCCAAGCCGAGCAGCATCTGCAGCGGAACCGAGATCGCTGTCACGTAGGTGCCGGCGCCGATCGTGATCTGCGGGAAAGTTTCGACATGGGTGACGCCGTAGACGCTGTTCACGATGAGTGAGAGGAAGCCGAAAAAGATCGTGTCGATGACGATCGCCCGCGTGCGTCGCCAGCGCGCCGCTCGGGCAGACGTGGCCCGCTCGTTGGATACGGAGGTGACCGCCGCAACGGCCATGGTGTGCCCGATCATCTCACGTAGACTCGAAAACGCCCGATGGAAGTCTTGAAGATCACGCCGCGGGGGTACTGCCACGGAGTGGTCGATGCGTTCCGGATCGCTAAGCGAGTCCGCGAGGAGACCCGGGGCCCGGTGCACATGCTGGGCATGCTGGTCCATAACACTCACGCCACCGACGACCTGCAGCGCCAGGGCATCGAGCTCGTCGATCAGCCCAATCGGCTGGCCGGCCTCGAGCAGATCAAAGACGGCACGGTGATCTTCACCGCGCACGGCGTATCGCCCCAGGTCAAGGAGCGCGCGGTCGAGCTCGGCCTGACGCCCGTCGACGCGACCTGTTCCGATGTCGTGCGCACGCACGAGCTCGTTGCCGACCTGGCCAACCGCGGCTACGAGGTCGTCTACATCGGGCGCAAAGGTCATCCCGAGCCGGAAGGCGTCGTGGGTGAGGCGCCGGGCAGGGTGCACCTCGTGCAGGACCCCGAGGACATCGACGCGCTGGATCTGCACGGCGATCGCATCGCGGTCACATGCCAGACGACGCTTTCGGTCTGGGACACCGAAGACCTGATCGGCCGCGTCCAGGCGAGGTACCCACAGGCCGAGGTCTACAACGAGATCTGCCGCGCCACGCAGGAGCGCCAGGAGGCGGCGGTCGAGGCAGCCAAGGAGGTCGACCTTGTGATCGTGGTCGGCAGCCCGCGCTCGTCGAACTCGCTGCGCCTGGTCGAGGTCGTCAAGAAGCTGGGCCACAAGCCGGCATACCTGGTCGATCGGCTCGAGGACCTGGACCTCGGGTGGTTCAAGGGCGTTCACAAGGTTGGCGTCACGAGCGGTGCCTCCACCCCGACCCAGCTCACCCGACGGGTGATCGAGTACCTGGAGGCGCTGGAAGTCCCCGCCTAGGGCTCAGGTCCCTCGAAGCCGTCTCAGGACGCCGCTTATGCCGCGCCGCCCGGCCGTCGACCCAGTGGGAGCCGCCGGTGCGGCGACCGCCGGAGCCGGCGCCGTCTCCTGGACGTGAGCGGCCCGCGGCTCGTGCTCTTCCTCGCGGCTCGCCGAGCCCGAAGGGCGACGCCTGCGGCGCCTTCGTGAACCCCCGCTTGTCCGCTCGGGCTTGGCCTCGGCGGCGGGAGGCGCCGCCACGGCCGGTGGCTCGACGTTCGCCGTGCCGTTGGCTCGGGACCGGCGTCGCCTTCGCCGCGCGGGCGTGGGAGCCACGGAATCGGCCGGCTGCGCTTGCGGCCGCGCCGTCACGGCACCCCGATTGACCTTGGCGCCGATCTCCCCCTCGGCGCACAGCGCGCCGTCGGTGGTGTGGACGTCGACCCGCCAGACCACGATCGAGGAAGGTGCCCCGCCCACCGGCGGGCGCTTCTGCGTGAGCGTCCAGCGGGCGTAGATCGTGTCCCCGGCGCGGATCGGGCGCGGGAACTTCCAGTTCAGCCATTCCCACTCCGCCACCGACGGCACGGGCATGTCGACCGTGCCGAGGCCGACCGCCACGGCCACCACCAGCGCGGGTGGCGCGGTGCGACGGCCGCCCGCGGGCGCTTCGATGGCGAGTGGCGAGTGGTCGCCGGCAACGCCGGCGAACAGGGCTATCTCGGCTTCGGAGATGGTGCGGCGGCGCGTCGTCCACTCGCCGCCAAGGGGTAAATCGTCGAAAGAGAGCGGCTCCAGATCGAAGCCGAGTATAGAACCAAGCCTCGGGATGCCGCGTTAACCTATGGCAACCCTCCGACCCCCTCTAAGGAGTGCCTCGTTGGATCTCGCGGCCGTTTTGCTCATAACGCTGGTCCTCCTGGTCGCCGCGTTTCTCCTCCTCTTGCTGTCCCTGATGCGTCTGCGCCTCACCACTCGCGAGCTGGAGGCCGCGCTCGCCGACGAGAGCGGCGCGCGCGATCGCGCGGCTCTGCTTCTCACTATTGCGTCCGCGGTCAACTCTTCCCTCGCCCTGGAAGAGGTGCTCAACGTGGCCCTTACCCACGCCGGCCGGATCATGGGCGCAGTCGGCGGCTCCATGTACCTGGTCCGCACGGGCAAGCCCGAGCTCTACCGCGAGGCGTCGTACAGCCTCTCCAATCGCGCGCGCGGGGCGATTCGCAAGCCGGACGAGGAGCCGCTGCGCTCGGCCATCGCGGCGATGCGGCCGCTGGTGGTGAAACTGGACGAACGCACTGCGCCCGGGCTCGACATGGGCGGCCATCCTCAAGACGCGTTGGTGGTTCCGATCCAGCGCGCGGGGCAGCTCGCGGGTGCGATGGAGCTCTACCTCAACGAGTGGCGCGAGCTGAGTGAGGACCAGGCCGACCTGCTGAACGGTGTCGCGTCGCAGGCCGCCATCGCCATCAGCCACGCTCAGCTGTTCCAGGCGCAGGAGGAGACGGCGCTCACCGACGAGCTCACCAAGTTGCCAAACCGGCGCGCGCTGGCGCAGCGGTTCCTGCAGGAGACCCAGCGGGCGCGCCGCCATCACGCCGGTCTTTCTTTTCTGATGGTCGACCTCGACCACTTCAAGCAGGTCAACGACACGTACGGACATCTCAACGGCGACGCCGTGCTTGCGGAGCTCGCGTCGATCCTTTCCAACGGGTTGCGCGAGTCGGACGTCTGCGCGCGCTACGGCGGCGAGGAGTTCGCGCTGATCCTTCCCGAGACCACGGAGTCGGGCGCGCGCGTCCTCGCCGAGCGCATCCGCGCCAAGGTTGCTTCAGCCACTTTTCCTGGGGGACTCAAGCTGACGATCAGCATCGGCGCCGCGGCGACCGACGAGCCGTCGCTCTTCACGCAGCTGATCGACCGTGCCGACCAGGCGCTGTACGCCGCCAAGCAGGGTGGCCGCAACCAGGTGCGCGTGGCGGACATGAAGGGACCCGCGCCCAAATCCCACACCTCCAAGCCGGAGGCCGAACCCGTTTAGAGTCGGGCGGTGGCCCACTTCTGTGTGCTCTGCGGCGCGCCGCTGGTGATCAAGACGTACGAGGGCCGCGAGCTCGAGGCTTGTCCGAACGACGACTTCGTCCTCTGGCGCGATCCCAAGGTCGCCGCGGCGATCGTCGTCCAGGCCCATGACGGCATCGTGCTCGGCCGCCGCGCGATCGAGCCCGGCTACGGCCTGTGGTGCCTGCCCGGCGGTTTCGTCAACGACGACGAGAGCCCGGCCCAGGCCGTGATTCGTGAGTGTCGCGAAGAGGTCGGCGCGGCGGTCGAGGTCGAGTCAGTCCTCGATGTCTATCACGGCGCCAGCCGCGAGAGGCCGAGCATCGTGGTCATCGCGTATCGAGGGCGGCTGCTGGAGGGCGAGGAGCTCACGGCCGGCGTCGAGATGCTCGAGGTCGGCGTCTTTCCGCTCAGCGCGCTGCCGGAGCTCGCGTTTCCGAGTCACCGGCAGGCACTCGCGAAGTTCGCGGCCACTGCATCGCCGCCATCACCAGCGCCAGCAGAACGGCGACGATCGCGCACCCGGTAAATCCTGCGGCGTAGCCGCTGTCCTGCACGATCGGTCCGAACAGCAAAGGCCCGATGCTCAGCCCCAGGAACAGCACCGTCCCGTATGTGCCCATCGCCACACCCCGCGTCGAGGCGCCCGACAGGTCGCCAAACACGACGCCGATGGCGACGTACGCGATGGCCATGAACGGGGTGCCGGCGGCGATGACGATGGCCGGCCACAGGAACCCGCTGAGGTGGCCCAGCACGACCATCGCCAGCGACCAGCCGGCCGCACCCAGCAGGACGATCGGCCACCTTCGCTTCGCCCGATCGACGAGCACGCCACCGACCGGCCGCGATCCGGCGTTGAAGATCGACTGGATGGCGAGCAGGTAACCGACCTGGGCGCTCGACAGGCCCAGCATTTCCTTGCCGAAGACCGGCGCGTACGCGCCCCACGTTCCCCAGAGCAACGTGACGCTGACGAGCCCGATCACGACCGGTGCGAACGCCGCCTGCCGAATGAGTGACGCGAGCGGCGCGCGGATCGACAATCCACGGCCCGTGCTCTGGCGCGTCTGACTGGTCGCGAGCGCGCCGGGGATGGTGAAGACGAGAAGCGCGGTCGTGATCGCGATGTCGGTGCGGACGTCGATCCACCGCAGCGCGACCCCCGCCAGGGCCGGCCCGAGGGTGAAGCCCAGCTGCATCGACAGGGTCAGCCAGCCCATCGCCCTGCCCAGGCGGCCGCGCGGGACCGACTCGGTGACCGCGCTGAAGACCGCGGACTGCTGGATACCCGCCGCCAGGCCACCGACGATCTGCCACAGGAAAAGCGGCGGAACCGTCGTCGTCAGCGCGGTCGCGACCTGCGAGATCGCGGTCAGGACGAGGGACGAGATGAGGAGATTGCGCGCGCCAAATCGATCGACGAGAACTCCCGAGGGCAGCGAGAGCAAAGCGGCCGCGAGCGTCGAAACAGAAAACAGCGCGCCGACAAGTAACCTGCTGGCGCCGAGCCCGTGCGCGTAGAGCGGGACGGTCAGGCCTCGCGCGGCAATGGTGGCGAACACGGCCCCCGCGAGGACGTACAGGAACACCATGCGGCGGGATTCGGGGACGGTTCGCGTCACCGCACCTAACATACCGGCGGAATGGTGCGCGAACGGGTCGGCGATCTGCGCCTGGCCTGGCGTTTCGCGCTGGCAGGCCTCATCGCGGGCGTGCTGGTCATGGCAACAGCTCAAACCGCGGTGGTGGCGCCCTTGTTCTACGCGCTCCAGGACCAGCTGTTTCCGGGTCCGGCGCCGGCTTCGCAGGTGACGCTTGTAGCCCTCGACTCGGGCACCCAGAAGGGATCCAACTTCGGCCCCTATCCGTGGAGCAACGACATCCACGCCCAGGTCATCGACAACCTGGCCGCGCTTCATCCGAAGGTCATTCTGTTCGACGTGATGATCGACCACAGCGACGCCGGCGACGCAAAGCTCGTGTCGGCGATCGCGCACGCCGGCAACGTCGTCCTGGTCTGCACCGCGGACGACTCTCCGCTTAAGAAGTTTTCGGAGGTCGCGGCCTCTGTCGCCGGACGCGACCTGAGCTCTCCGGATCCCGCCAACGCAGTACGGACTGTGCCGATCCGACCGGCGAAGACGTGCGACGACAACGCCGGCGGTGAGCCCGCGTTCGTGCAGGCGATCAGGATCGCCGAGGGAATCAACGGTCCCTTGAGCATCGGAGCGGACCACGCGACGCTTGGCCCCCACAACATCCCCATCGTGGACGGCCAGATGCTCATCAACTTCACCAACGGCAGCAGCCCCACGTGCAGCTACCTCTTCGCTTACCGCGGCAAGTGCCAGGCCGGCCAGATCACCAACCGCATCGTCGTCGTCGGGATCAAGCTAGTGGACGCGGACGACATCTACTCGCAGGCGGTCAGCTTTCAGCACAACGCGACGTTTTGTCCGCAGAGCAGGCCGCAATGCATGCTCCCCAACCAGAACTACGGCTACCGGATCATGGGCGACGCGATCTCCACGGTGCTGAACGATCGCTACGTGCGACCACAGCCCGACCTCTCCGTCCTTTTGGCCACCCTGCTGCTCGGCACGCTGGCCGGGGCAGTGGTCTACGTGATGTCGTTCCGGCGGGCCGCGCTGCTCACCGCGGTCATGCTTGCCGCGTACACGCTTGTGGCGATCGTGTTGGGGCGAGCGGGTTTCCTCGTCGACCCGCTGTACACGCCGGTGGCGATCGTGCTCGCGGCGACGTTCTCGCTGGGGGCTCGCTATGTGCTCGAGGAGCGCGAGCGGCGAAAGGTGGAGCGCATCTTCGGCCACTACATCGATCCCCGAGTCGCGCGGCAGCTGGCGGCCACGCGTTCGGTGGACGACCTGATCTCTCGCGGCGAACGTCGCGATCTCACGGTGCTGTTCATGGACATTCGCGGCTTCACCGCGATGTCGGAGTCGATGAAGGCGGATGAGGTTCTCGCCGTGATCCAGGACTATCTCGACGAGATGAGCACGCTGATCCTGAAGTGGGATGGGCTCATCGACAAGTACGTGGGCGACGAGATCATGGCGATCTGGAACGCGCCCCTTCCCCAGGCCGACCACGCGCTGCTCGCGATCCGCTGCGCCTACGACCTCATCAACTGTGCGCCGGAGATGCAGGCGCGACTCGCGGCGAAGGGCCTGCCGCCGATAAGTTATGGGATCGGGATCAACACCGGCACGGCCGTCGTGGGCAACATGGGCAGCCAGGATCGGCTTCAGTACACGGCGCTCGGCGACACGGTGAACACCGGCGCGCGTTTCTGCAGCGTGGCGCGCGGGTTCGAGCTGCTGATCGGCCTGCCGACGTACGAGGCATGCAGGGAGTACATCGCCGTCGACGAGATGCCCGGGCTGCAGCTCAAGGGCAAGTCGGCCGAGACTTTCCGCGTGTTCAAGGTCACGGCGATCCGCGAGAACTCCTCGTCCGCGTGGGTGCCCATGCCGACCGACGCCGCGATGGCTCTGTTTGGCGCCCGGAGCAAGCCGGTCTACGCGTGAGTGTCGCGAGGGCCGCCGAGCTTCTGTCGCAGGCCCGCCGGGGAGTCGCGCTCACGGGCGCCGGGGTGTCCGCGGAGAGTGGGATCCCGACCTTTCGGGGCGAAGGCGGGCTGTGGACGAAGTACGACCCGGTCAAGGTCTCTTCGATCGACAGCTTCATGGCCGACCCCGAGTCTTACTGGCGGGTCTCGAGGGAACGTGGGAGCGTCGCCCTGGCGGCGAAGCCGAACCCAGGCCATGAGGCGCTCACGGCCCTCGAGGCGTCGGGCCATCTGGTCGCGGTCGTCACCCAGAACACAGACGGGCTCCACAAGGACGCCGGCTCGAAGCGGGTGATCGAGCTGCACGGATCCGGGCGCAGCGTCCGGTGCCTGGATTGCAGTGCTTTCGAGTCGCGCCGCGATGTGCAGGACAGGTTGGGCGTTGAGATGCCCCCGCGCTGTCGGGCGTGCGGCGGCGCCCTGCTCAAGCCGACTGTCGTGCTGTTCGGCGAGCCGATGCCGGCCGATGCCGTGAAGGAAGCCTATGAGCTGGCGGCGCAGGCCGACGTCATGCTCGTTGTCGGCACCTCGCTCGCCGTCTACCCCGCGGCGGAGATTCCCCTGGTGGCGGTGCGCTCGGGCGCGCCGATGGTCGTGGTCAACGCGGAGCCCACACCGTTCGACCGTTTCGCCGAGGTGGTGATCCACGGCCGCTCGGGCGAAGTCCTTCCGGAGATCGTCTCCCTCATAGGTGGGTGACGCTGCCGGCCACGAAAGGCCGGCCGTCGACGATTAGCTCGCCATGCGCGCCGATGTCCTCGGCGACGCCTTCCGTCGAATCGATACGCACGCGACGGCCCAGCGTCACCGACAGCTCGCGCCACCGGCGCAGAATTTCTTGGGCCGGCGCGGCGGCCCACTCGTCCATCTGTGGAATGAGACGCGCCAGCACTTCATCGCGCGGTTGCTCGAGCTTCGCCGCCCCCTCGGGCGCCCACGTGAGATTGATCCCGATGCCGCAGATCGACCGCCCGGCCGTGGTCTCGACGAGTATCCCGCCGAGCTTCTTCTCGTGGAGCAGCAGGTCGTTGGGCCACTTCAGTCGCACCTCTGGCCCGCACGCCTGAGCCGCCGCCACGCCGGCGGCGAGGCTGAGCAGCGGGTTGGGCGCGAGCACGAACGAGACGAGCAGCGCAGTGCCGGAAGGGGCTTCCCACTTGCGCTCGAGGCGGCCGCGGCCGGCGGTCTGGTGCTCGGCGACCACGATCGAGCCGATCGAAAGGCCGCGGGCGACGTCCTGGGTCGACGTCACCGAGCCGACGCGCATGACTTCGCCTTCACCCACGACTTGTAAGCTAACTTGGTGCGGGTTCACCGAGCGATCGTGCTCGTGCTGATGATGCTGCTGACGCTCGGACTGATCGTCCTGATGACCGCCAGCGGAATCGCGTCGTTCGACGCGCACAGCCTGATCGCGTTGCTCGCCGTCATCACCGCCGCCGCGATCAGCGGCGTCGCGTTCAGCTGGAATCGTTACTTCAAGCGGCGATAGCCCCGCGATGAAGCTTCGACTCGGCTACAAGGCTTCGGCCGAGCAGTTTGGGCCGCGCGAGCTCCTCGACTTTGCATGCGCGGCCGAGGCCAACGGGTTCGACTCGGTCTTCGTGAGCGATCACTTCCAGCCGTGGCGCCACTCCGACGGCCACGCTCCGTTCGCGTTGGCGTGGCTGGCCGCGGTCGGCGAACGCACGTCGAAGATCGTGCTCGGCACGTCTGTCCTGACGCCCACGTTTCGGTACCACCCCGCGATCGTCGCCCAGGCGTTCGGCACCTTGGGAGTCCTGATCCCCGACCGCATGATCCTCGGCGTGGGCACCGGCGAGCACCTGAACGAGGGTGCCTTGGGCATCGACTGGCCCGACAACCGCGAGCGATTCGCGCGGCTGAGGGAAGCGGTCACATTGATTCGCAAGCTGTGGTCGGAGCAGTCGGTGACGTTCGACGGTGAGTACTACCACACGCGAAACGCGACCGTCTACGACCGCCCCGACAAGCCGGTCCCGATCTACGTAGGAGCGGGTGGACCGCAGGTCGCGAAGTACGCGGGCCGTGCAGGTGACGGGCTGATCTGCACGTCGGGCAAGGGAATGGAGCTCTACTCCGAGCAGTTGCTCCCGTCGTTCAGCGATGGGGCAAAGGAATCGGGTCGCGACGCCACGGAGCTTGACCGCATGATCGAGGTCAAGGTCTCGTACGACACCGACCACAAACGCGCGCATGCCGACACGAAGATCTGGTCCGCGCTCGCACTGCCCGCGGACGCCAAGGCGGGTACGGACGACCCGCGCGAGATGGAGCGGCTGGCGAAGTCGGTGGAGGACGTTGCCCACCGCCGGTTTCTCGTATCAGACAGCCCGGACGAGCACATCGAGCAGCTTCGGCCGTACCTCGACCTCGGCTTCAACCACCTCGTGTTCCACCATCCGGGCGACGACCAGCGTCGGTTCCTCGACCTGTACGCGACGCAGATCCTCCCGAGGATTCGCAAGCAATGGGGATAACCAGGACGTGGGTCGTGGTCCTGATCAAGGACTTCGACTCGGCCAAGGAACGGCTGCGTCCGGCGCTCGGCTCGAAGTCGCGGAGGGCGCTGGCGCGACGCAACGCACAGCTGGCTGTGAATGCGGCCGCGGCGGGCGATCACGTCCTGGCCGTGACCGGGAGCGAGGAGGTTGGGGAGATGGCTGCCGTGTGGGGCGCGAAGGTGCTGCTCGAGCCGCGCGAGGAAGGACAGAACAAGGCCGCCGAGCGTGGGATTGCGCGTGCACGCGCTGCCGGCGCCGACGCCGTGCTTCTTTTGTCCAGCGATCTGCCCCTCGTCACCGCCGACGCGGTCGGACGGATGCTCCAGGCGGGCGCGCGGTTGAAGGCGCCGGTGGTCGTGGCTGCTCCCGCGATCGGACGCGGCGGCACCAACGCGCTCTACCTGCGACCGCCGGACGCAATCGCGATGCACTTCGGCGACGAGTCCCTGGGGAAGTTCCGGGAGGACGCCGAGGCACGCGGGGTCAATTTCGTCCTGCACCACTCCGACGCGATCGCCCTCGACCTGGACGAACCCTCGGACCTCGAACGCTTGAGCCGAGCGGTCTGACGCTGATCGAGCTGATCGGCGTCGAGGGTCTGCCCGAGGTGCGGCCCGGCGACGACCTCGCCGCGCTGGTCAGTGCACGCGCCACCCTGCGTGACGGCGACGTGCTCGTCGTGGCCCAAAAGATCGTGTCCAAGGCCGAGGGCCGTCTCCGCGAGATCGAATCGATAACCGCGAGCGATGAGGCCAAACGCATCGCGCCGCGCTTGATCGCCGCGCCCGACCCGCGAATGGTGCAGGCCGTCCTCGACGAGAGCGTGCGCGTGCTGCGCTCGGACCGCGTCTTGATCACCGAGACACGTCACGGCTTCGTCGCGGCCAACTCGGGTGTCGACCACTCCAACGTCGGCGCCGGCACGCTGGCGCTGCTGCCCGTCGACCCCGACGCGAGCGCGCGACGCCTTCGCGACGACTTGATCGAACGCACCGGCGCTCGGGTCGGGGTGATCGTCTCCGACACATTTGGCCGGCCGTGGCGGCTGGGCATCGTCAACGTCGCGCTCGGCGTGGCGGGATTGCCCGCCGTGCTCGACCTGCGCGGAACGGTGGACGACGCGGGTCAGCCACTTCATGCGACGGTGCTCGCGGTGGCCGACGAGATCGCGGCGAGCGCGGGGCTCGTCATGGGCAAGACGGGGCGCACGCCGGTCGTGATCGTGCGCGGCCTGCAGCTCGAAGGCTCGGGGTCCGGACGTGACCTCGTCAGGCCAGAAGGCGAGGACCTGTTTCGCTGAAGGTCGTCGTGCTCGCGGGTGGAACGGGCGGGGCTGCCCTCGCCGACGGGATCCGTCTCGTCGCGCCGGACACCGAGCTGACGGTGATCGCCAACACAGCGGACGACGACGAGTTCTGGGGGCTGCTCGTCTGCCCTGACGTCGACGCGGTGCTCTACCGGCTGGCAGGCATGTTCAACCACCAGGCAGGCTACGGGGTGAGGGACGACACGTTCCACGTCCTCGATGCCCTCGCGCGAATTGGTGAGGACACGTGGTTCCGTATCGGCGACAAGGACTTCGCTACCCACATCGCGCGACGTGACCTGATGCAGGAAGGGTGCACGCTCACGGCCGCGACGCTCGAGCTCGGCAAGCGACTCGGCGTGCGGGCGCACGTGCTGCCCATGACGAACGACCGCGTGCGCACTCGATTTGCCACGGACGCGGGCGAGCTCTCGTTCCAGGAGTACTTCGTGCGAGAGCATTTGCGGCCGCAGCTCGAAGGGATCCACTTCGAGGGCATCCAGCATGCAGAGCCTTCGCCGGAGGCGGTGGCCGCGGTGCGCGACGCGAACGCGGTCATCATCGGCCCCTCCAACCCCCTGATCTCCGTCGAGCCGATCCTCCACGTCTTGGGCGACATCCTGGTCAGGGAGCGGACCATCGCGGTGACGCCCATCGTGTCGGGCGCCGCGTTGAAAGGCCCGACCGTCGAGATGATGCGGGCGATGCGACACGCGCCCAATCCCATCGAGGTGGCGCGCATGTATCGATCGGTGGCGTCGACGTTCGTGCTCGACGAGAAGGACGACAAGTCGTGGGCGGCCATCGAAGGCCTTGGCTACCGCGTGATCGTGACCGACACCGTCATGCGCGACGGCGGCCGCGCGCTCGCTTCGGCGCTTCTACGTCACGTGTGAGTTGGCGACCATCACGAGCACGCCGATCAGGACCATCACGAGGCCCACGACCAGCACCGCGTACTGAGCGATCGCCATCACGGTGCCGCTCGGGCGCCGGATCATCGGCTCGTCCGCTTCGTCGCCAGGCGCCTCACCCGATGCGAGCTGCCAGGAGCCGGTGGCCGCGCCGTCGTCGCCCTTGCCCTTGCGCTTCTTGCCCGAGGGCTCAACAGAGTCGGCAGAGTCCTTTTCCGTGCTGACGACCGACCAACCGGCCGCGGAACCGGACGCGGTGGCAGCCGCCACGGTCGAAGCGGCCGGGGCCACGGTTTGCGCGGGTGGCAGCGGCTCGGGTGCGGGCGTCCACACGGGCTCGCTGGGCCTGGGCATCGGGGTCGGCTCCGGCGCCGGCCGGAACGGTTCGACCGGCGCTGGGCTGAACGGCTCGGGTTGGGCCGCAGGGTAGTCGAAGCTGCCCGGCGCGGTCGTGGGAGCCGGGATCGACGGCTGCTCCCACGGTGGGGTTTCGGAGGGTTGGACGGGCGGCGCTGCAGGCGGGGGCGCGACCGGCGGCGCCGAGAAGGCGGGGGCTTCGTAAACCATCGTCGGTTGGGGCGCTTGCTGCGCCATCGCCGGCGCCGGCTCGGGCGCCGGTTCCGGGGCTCGGTCGGCGTGGCCGTGTGGCGCCAGCGTACGCTGACGCGCCGCGCGCACCTTGTGCTCGATCTGGGCCCGCCGGGACGAATACATCGATCGTTTGTCTTCGGACTTCCGGCGCAGCACGAAGAAAATCGCCCCGATGCCTATCAACGCCACCAACGGCCCCGCCACCAGGTAAGCCATAGGCGCCGATTATCCGGGAATGGAACGGCCATTGGCCCCCCGAAGCGGTGTGAAACAATCGGCACCGGTGGCCCTTTACGACCGCATTCAGTCCGACATGGTCGACGCGCGCAGGCGTCGTGACGATGTCGGGCTGTCGACCCTCTCCCTGCTGAAAAGCGAGCTGGTTCGGGCCAGCAAGGACGCCGCGGGCGGCGGGCAGATCGATGACGACCTCGTGCTCCGGATCACGCGCAAAGAGGTCAAGCGCCGGGAAGAGGCCATCGAGGTGTACCGCAAGGCGGGCCGCGAGGAGTCGGCGCGGCGCGAGGGGGCCGAGATGTCGGTCCTGCGGAACTATCTGCCGGCGGCGATGAACGACCAGGAGCTCGAGGCTGAGGTGCGCGCGGTCATCGCGGAGGTTAAACCGGAAGGTCCTAAGGGATTCGGAATGGTCATGAAGGCGGCGACCGCTCGCCTGGCGGGCCGCGCCGACGGCGCGCAGATCTCGGCCGCCGTTCGCAAGCTGCTTGGCTCCTAAGAAGACCCCGAGCAAGAAGACCTGGAACTCGCCTTCGCCGCCGCGCGGCGCGCGTGGCCGTGCGCTGCTTACCGTCGACCGTTTGCGTGACCTCTATCCCGCGGTCACCGAGCTCGCTCACGCCAATCCGTTCGAGCTTCTGATCGCGACGATCCTTTCGGCGCAGACGACGGATCGCTCCGTCAACCTCATCACCCCGGAGCTGTTTCGACGCTACCCGACGGCGATCGACTTGGCGGCGGCCGACCCGGCGCAGGTCGAGATCCTGATCAAGCCCACCGGGTTCTTCCGAGCCAAGACCAAGCGCATAATCGCCGCGAGCCGAGTGCTCTCCGACCTTTTCGGCGGCGTCGTGCCGCACGACCTGGACGACCTCGTGAAGATCCCGGGGATCGGGCGCAAGACCGCCAACGTCATCCTCGGCGCGGGCTTTGGGGTTCCGGGTTTTGCGGTGGACACGCACGTGATCCGCCTCAGCAACCGCATCGGGTTGGTGCGGACCAAAGACCCCGTCAAGATCGAGTTCCAAGTTTGCTCGATGGTCCCGAAGGAAGAGTGGACGGCGCTCTCCTTGCGGTTGATCCTCCACGGCCGCCGCATCTGCGATGCACGCCGGCCGCGCTGCGAGGAGTGCGTGCTGAACGACTTCTGCCCATCCTCCCTGACCAGGCCCGGGCGCCGGCTTCGCAAGGGCCGGCCGATCGGGGAGGCTCCGGGCTCCGACATCAAGGTGACGCGCTAGGCATCTACGAACATTTGTTCTAGAATCGGGGGATGGCAGCCCCGGAGCCGAGGCTCGCCGACGTGGCCTACGAAGAGATCCAGTGCAAGTCGGCGCTCAACCCGGTCAAGAACATGGGCTTCGCGTGGTCGCTCAATCCCTACACCGGCTGCGAGCACCGCTGCGCGTTTTGCTACGTCCGGGCTTTCGAGCTCCGCGCCGACCGGCCCTTCGACGACCGGTACGGGCGCACCGTGCGGGTCAAGGTGAACGTTGCCGGCGTGCTGAGGTCGGAGCTGGCGCGGAAGAGCTGGAAGAAGGAGACGGTCGTCATCGGCGCGGCGACCGATCCGTACCAGCCGGCCGAGGGCCAGTTTCGGCTGACTCGCCAATGCCTCGAGGTGCTGCGGGACTTCTCCAACCCGTCGGCGATGATCACGCGCGGACCGATGATCGTCCGCGACATCGACGTCCTGTCGCAGCTCGCGAGGCGTGCCCAGCTGCACATCACGTTCAGCATCCCAACGCTGGACGATGACGTGTGGAGGAAGACGGAGCCGGGCACCGCGCATCCCCGGCAGAGATTGCGGGCCATCGAGAAGCTCGCCGCCGCGGGAATCGACGTCGGCGTGGGGATGGCGCCGATCCTGCCCGGGCTTTCGGACCGTCCCGAGCAGCTCGAGCAGGTCGTGAGGGCCGCGCGCCAGGCCGGAGCGACGGGCTTGTGGGCGGGGATGCTGCACCTGAAAGACGGGACGCGCGAGCACTTCATGTCCGTGCTCGAGAAGCATTGGCCCGAGCTTGTGCCGCGCTACCAACAGGCCTATCGCGAGCGCGCATATCTGCCGCCGGCGTTCGGCGAGAAGACGATGCACGAGGTCGCACGCTTGCGCACCGTGCACCGCGTGTCCGACCGGCGCCGTGTGGTGCTGAAGCCGCCGCCCGAGCCCGAGCAGCTCTCGCTCCTCAATTAGCATTTCGGAAGCGATGCGCGGACCGATCGAGGTGCTCAAGGGAAAAGTCGGCGGCTTCACCAAGATGGAGATCGCGCGCCGTACGGTGCCCTGCTACAAGCATGTGATCGAGAAGGACGGCGAAAAGCTTTCGGTCTGCCTCCTGGTCGACTCGGGCAAGCTCTATCGCTTTCCGTACGAGACGTACAAGGGCATCCGCGGCCTCGAGATCAAGGCGCGATTTCTGCGGGGCGAGATGGAGCACCTTCGTCTCCGCGAATTTCAGCCCGGCCTCTGTCGCTATGTCGAAAGAGCAGACCAAGCCGTCTGAGTCGCTCGTGCAGGAGCTGCTGACCGAGAGGCGAGAGCTGAAGGTCGCCGTCGAGCGGCTGAAGATCGAGCTGGAGGATGCGAAGGCCGGCGGCGCCGGCGCTCCGGATCCCCGAATCAAAGAGATGCTCGAGGAGATCGAGAGGTTGCGCTATCAGCTTGCGTCAGTGCGCGCGGACGCGACGCAGATGCGCGAGGAGCGCGACGAGCTCAGAGCCGGGATCGAGCGCGCCCTGGACCAGTTGGCCCAGGAATGAAGAAGGGCCCCGCGGTCGCGGGGCCCCTATGGAAGCTGCGGAGCTACTTGACCATGTTGGCGACGCTGTCGGTCAGGCTGTCGGTGAACTGGGAGATGCCGGGCGCCTTGATGTGGCCGCCCTGGTAGTTGAAGGCGCCGATCAGGAAGATGACCCAGTAGACGAGGCCGACCAGGTAGAGAAGGCCCGAGAGCGGGAAGAAGATGAAACCGACGATGAACGAGACCAGCCAGATGCCGCCCAGGACGACAACCGACTGGGCCGCGTTCCACTTCACGTCAGGATCGTCCTTGCCGACGAAGAGAAAGATGAGGCCGGTTACCCACCACAACAGGTAGGCCAGGATGACGTTCGTCTTGGAGTTGCTCGCCGCCGGAGCGCCACTCGCCGGAGCGGGCTGACTGGGCGGCGGCGGGGGCACTTGCGACATGGACTTTCCTCCTATGAGTTGGACGATGCGGGGCAGATTATCGACGGCGGGACCCCAAAACGCCATAGCTCATTCGACTTAGAAAGACTCTGCTAGGCTCGGCCGAAGATGACCGAAGGGGGTCAACCGCCCGACTACGGCAAGCCGAAGGTTCCGCCCGAACTGGCCCCGACAATGCGCCTGATCCCGGTTCCGCCGCCGACCACGCCTCCGCCCGCCATCTCGTCGATAACCACGCCGCCCCCGGTCTCGGGCGAGCGCTACATCGGGAAGTACCGCGTCAAGGGTGAGCTCGGCCGCGGTGGGATGGGCGCCGTCTACCTCGCGGAGCAGCCCGGCCTCGGCCGCGAGGTGGCGATCAAAGAGCTCATCCAGTCGGCCGACCCCACGGCCCTGAAGCGGTTCCTGCAGGAGGCGCAGGTGATGGCCCGCACGAGCCACCCCAACCTCGTGCAGGTGCACGACATGGAGATCCAGGGAAACGTCAACTACCTCGTCCTGGAGTTCGTCAAGGGCCGCAGCCTTCGCGACTGGATCAACCAGCGCGAGCTGCCGCCCCCCCAGGTGTTTGCCGTGATGCACGGGGTGCTGTCGGCGCTCGATTACGCGCACCGTCACTCGATCGTCCACAGAGACGTGAAACCCGAGAACGTGCTCATCTCCGACGATGGGGAGGTCAAGGTCTCGGACTTCGGCATCGCGCGCCTCACCGACGACAGCGGGGTCGGCGGCACCGCGACCAAGACCGGCACCACCGTCGGCACGCCGCAGTACATGTCGCCGGAGCAGGTTGCGTCAAGCAAGGTCGACGGTCGAAGCGACCTCTACTCGGCGGGCATCATGCTCTACGAGCTCGTCGCCGGCCAGCCGCCCTTCACCGCCACCGAGGAGGACGGTCCGTTCACCCTCATGGCGAAGCACGTACAGGCTCCGCCGAGGCCGCCGTCCGTCTTCCGGCCGGGCCTGAACCTCGACCTCGAGCGGGTGATCATGAAGTCGCTCGCCAAGCGCCCGGACGAGCGGTACCAGACCGGCCAGGAGTTCGACCAGGCGCTTACTCGCGTGGCGGACGTGATGTGCCCGGGGTGGATGCGCAGCCTCGAGCCCGGCGCGGACCTGTCCAGGATGGTCCCGATGGCCACCCCCGCCGTGGCGATTCCAGCGCCTGCCCTCGGCAACACGGCGACGGCCGGCTCCTCGCGAGTCGCCTACAACCCCACGCCGCCGGTCAAGCCGGTGGTGAAAAAGTCAGCCGGCTGCCTGAGCCTCATCGCCTTGCTGGCGGTCGCCGCATCAGTTGGGGCTCTGGCTGCGAGCCTGATCCGCTAGGGCCTGCTCGGCCTCCTCGCCGACGAGGATGTCCGTCGACCCGGTTTCGGACGCCGCCAGCACGGTCTGCTGCGTGTACTGCGACGTGAAGGTCTGATGCGCCTGCGTGGCGAGCTCGGTGGGGAACTGCACCCACGGCGCGTCCACCGACTCGCGGATCGCGGTCACCTGGTAGATCCGGAACTTCTCCGCCGTCTTTCCCTTGAGCTGGACGCCAGGCACGAGGTCCACGGCGACGTAGTCGCGGCACATCTCGTAGGTCTCCTGCCCGATCAGAACGTGGAAGGCCGGAGCGTGCGAGCAGAACCGCGCCGCCGTATTGACCGTATCGCCGAGCGCCGTGTACTGAAGGCGGCTGCGCGAGCCCATGTTGCCGACGACCGCGGGACCCGAGTTGATGCCGATGCCCCAGCGGATCGGTGGCAGCCCCTTCGCGAGCAGCTTCTGCTGCAGCTCCGGGCCCTTGTTGATGCAGTCGTACGCGCATCGCAGCGCGAGCAGCGCATGGTTGCCCTGCAGCCGCGGGGCGTTCCAGAACGCCATGATCTCGTCGCCGACGTACTTGTCGACGGTTCCGTCCCACGTGAAGATGACGCCGCTCAGGTGGTCGAGATACATCTGCACGACCTCGGTCACGTCGCTTGCGGCCATCGACTCCGACATCGAGGTGAATCCACGGATGTCGATGAACATCAAGGTGACGTCGCGGCGCTGGCCGCCGCGCAGGATGTCATCGACACCGCCGCGGGTAGCCGCGAGCTCGGCGACGATCTCGGGTTTGAGGTAGTGACCGAAGAGCGCCGTCACCTTGCGCTTCTCGCGGTTCTCGTAGAGGAATCGGTACGCGGTGACGCCCGTGTACGTGAGCGCGATGGCAAGCCACGGATGGAACAGGTCGGGCACCCAGCCGTTGAACACCGACAACGCGGACATCCCCACGGTGAACAGGATCAATGCGCCGATCGTGCCGGCGAGACCCCAAAGCACCGAGACGCGCGCCACCCCGACCGCTGTTGCCAGCGCCAGCAGCAGCATGATCACGAAGAGCGCGGCGGGCGGTTCAGGGGCGATGAACCGTGGCTGCGCCGGCGGCGGGAGGAACATGTTCAGCGCGTTGGCGTGCACCTCGACGCCGGGCATCGGTTTGCCGTTGCTGTCCGGCGTCAGGTCCTCGTCGTGCACACCGGTCAGGTTGTATGCGCCGATCAGCACGATCTTTCCTTTGACCGCGGTGGGGTCGAAGGTGTCGCTGTAGACATCGCCGAAGTGGAGGTACTGATGACCAAATCCACCTGGCCCCGTGACGAAGTCGATGAGGGCGCTGCCGCGGCTGTCGAGCGGCAGCGGCTGTGTCCACGCGGTGCCGAACGTGGCCGTGTCACCCGAGCGCGTCAGGTCCGGACCGCCCGCGAAATCTGAGCCAAGCTGCTGGATCCGGTACGCCTCGAACGAGATGGGATGGATGGTCGCGTGAGGCGTAGTCACGAACATCGGTATCCGGCGCACGACGCCGTCCGTGTCGGTGAGGACGTCCGTGGAGGCGAGAACGACGTTTGCGTAGGGATGCAGGCAGTCTCCTGTCGCCTCGGCGCACCAGAATTGCTGGAGCGGCGCCTCGTCCGTACCGCCGGGACCTGCCCCGCTCGGGTACGACAGAAGCACAGGTACGGTGCTGCGCTTCAGGGCGTCGGCGAAGTCGGCGTCGGTGCTGGGGTCGCGCTGGTCGGGAAAGCTGACGTCGAATGCCACGACCGAGGCACCTGCGGCCTCCAGGTTTCGCAAGGCCAGCGCGTACACGTTGCGCGGCACGGGAAACTGGCCGATCTGGCTGATGCTGGGATCGTCGATCCCTACGACCTCGATGTCGGAGTTGGGCGCTGACGTGCTGAAGAGCCGGTCTTCAGGATGGACGGACACGTTCACGCAGAACTGGTTGGGGTCGCACACGGGCGGCTGCAGGTACAGGCCGAACATCAAGAGCGAGATCACGACCGACATCACAACCGCGACAGCGGTCCGGTACGTGTACCAGTAGCGAATACGGCGCGCCAAGGCGCCGCGATCATATCCCCTGAGATGTCAGTTCTCTGCGGCATCGCGGGGTGGGCGGACAAGTCGCTGATCGACTCGCGGCTGTTCTACCCGCTGGCGGTCAAGACCTCGGCCGAGCGGCTCGGGTTCTACGCCTCGCAGTTCCCCCTGGTCGAGGTCGACTCGACCTACTACGGCATTCCCAAGCCGGAGAGCGTTGCGTCGTGGGTCGCGCAGACGCCCGCCGGCTTCACGTTCGACGTCAAGTCGTTCTCGCTCTTCACCAACCACCCCACGAAGCCGCTGTCGATGCCGCCCGACCTCCGCGAGGACTTGCCGGCGGCGCTCCGCGAGAAGCGAAATCTCTATCTCGAGCAGCTTCCCGACGAACTGGTCGACGAGTGCTGGGAGCGGTTTCGGTCAGCGCTCGATCCGCTGCGAGCGGCCGGAAAGCTGGCTGCGGTCTTCTTTCAGTTTCCGCCGTGGTTCCTGCCTTCGTCCCGCTCGCTCGCCTACGTCGAGCAGTGCCAGGAGCGGATGCACGGGTTCCAGGTCGCGATCGAGTTTCGACGGCCGGAGTGGCTCGACGCGCGGCATCGAGACGGCACCATGGCGTTCCTCGCCTCGCGCGACATTCCCTACGTGGCGGTCGACGTCCCCGAGGGACACGCGACGAGCATGCCGTCGGTTTCGGCCGTGACGTCGAGCAAGCTGGCGGTGATTCGATTCCACGGTCGCAACCACGAGACCTGGGACCTGAAAGGCGTGCCGCCCAACGTTCGGTTTCGCTACGACTACTCCGACCGCGAGCTTTCGGAGTGGGTGCCGCGGATCAAGGAGATGGAGCGTTCCGCCGGCCGCGTCCACGCGCTGATGAACAACAACTACTCGAACTACTCGGTCAAGAACGCCCAGCAGCTAGAGCGACTCCTCGAGGCCTGGCACAAGTGATGCCCAAACCAGCGAGTGCCGGCACTCGAGGGCAGTCCCGCCTCGCGAAACCCGCGAGACCCGGCACCGGGCGACAGCGCGCGTAACGTGAGGCACGGTGGCCTACGCGCTCGGTGTCCTTCTCGTGCTGCTCGGGGCGTGGCTGATCGTCGACCGCATGCAGTTCTCGATTGACAACGCGCGCTGGCATCCCGTCAGGTGGCCCTGGGATTCCGAGGACTCTAGGAACCAACGACTAAGCTCGTTCGGGTTCGTGCTAATCGGCGTTCTATTCATTGCAGGTGGCGCATATCTCATCGCGGTCGGGGCGAGATTCATCTAGGCAACATCAATCAGCGCGCGGGGATGCGTCGCGGCCCCGCTTCGATACGAACTAGTGCGGATAAATCTCGACGCGCCGTCCGGCTGGTTTGAATTCAGTTCGACGGTAAGCACACGCATAGCCTCGGCGAAAACAACAACTACTCGAACTACTCGGTCAAGAACGCCCAGCAGCTAGAGCGGCTGCTGGAAGCCTGGCACAAGTAGTCATTCGTCGAGCGCCCTCCTCCGCGCCTCGCCGATCACGTGGTCGCCGAGGCCGCCGAGCACCGGCTCGACCAGGTGAAAGATCCGCATCGGCGCCACCATCGCGTCTCGCCGTGGGAAGCGGGCCGTGCGGACGATCAGGTTGGCAACGCGTTCCGCCGGGTAGGTGAACAGGCCGATCGGCGGCTTGCGGTTGCCGAAGAACTCCGTCCCCGACGTGACGCCCGGGTACACGACGCACACCTTCACCCCGGTCCCGGACAGCTCGCCGCGAAGCGCGTGCGAGAAGCCGACGACCGCATGCTTGGTCGCGGTAGACGGCCGAGTAGGGCGACGGGCGAAACCCGGCCACGGAGGCGACGTTGAT
>DATEHC010000176.1:0-3258 GCA_035279785.1 Candidatus Dormiibacterota bacterium | reverse complement strand
TGGGCTACGACATGGACACGGTCGAGTTCGCCGTGAAGAATGACGTCCTCTATGCCATCGATTTCCTGAACCCGGCCCCCGACTTCGACAACTTCTCCATCAAAGAGGACAACTTCCGCTGGGTCCTCGACATGATGTCCGACCTCGTCCTTTCCTATGCGCGCGGCGAATCGAAGTCGCCGTGGCGTGGCGAGCAGCGCTGGTGGAAGTACGTGGATCGCCCGCTGGCGAGCGCCCCGCAGGCTTGAAAGATCCCGTCGCGGCCTACCACGCTCTCCTCGAGGACGAGCGGCTGGCCGCGGCGAGCGCCGAGGAGCTGGCGGCGGCCCAACGCGCGCGGCACCTGATGTTCGGCGAACGGCCGCTGTGCGTCTGCCTGCGGCCGCAGCTGATGACGCGCAAGCGCTACGACCGCGCCGTGGCCGCCGCGGAGGGAGTGCACAGCGCGCTCGCTGCTCTGGAGAAGGCGGTGCTGCGTGACGAGGCGTTGAGGCAAGAGCTCGGCCTCCATCCCGAGGAGGAACGGCTCGCGATGGCCGACCCTGGGTTCAAGTACTCGTCGCCGTCGGTGCGGCTCGACAGCTTCTTCGCGGACGAGGTTCGCTTCGTCGAGTACAACGCAGAATCGCCCGCGGGCATGGCCTACAGCGACAACCTGGCGGCGATCTTCGCCGGCCTCCCGGTGATGAAGGCGTTTCGCAAGCAGTTCCGGGGCGCGTTCATGCCCACGCGGCGGCGCCAGCTGCGCTCGATGCTCAACGCGTTCCGCCAGTGGGGCCGCGGTGCGCGGCCGGTGATCGCGATCGTCGACTGGGAGGGCCTTCCCACCGCGCCCGAGTTCGAGATGTTCAAGGCTTTCTTCGAGGAGAACGGGGTGACGACGCACATCTGCGACCCGCGCGCGCTCGAGCTGCGGCGGGGCCGGCTGTACGCGCGGGGCAAGGCCGTCAACCTCGTCTACCGGAGGGTGCTGACGAGCGAGCTGCTGGCGCGGGGCGACGACACTCGCGTGCTTCGCGACGCCTACGTGGCCGGAGCCGCGTGCGTGGTCAACAGCTTCCGCGCCAAGCTGCTGCACAAGAAGATGAGCTTCGCCCTGCTCTCCGACCCGCGCTACGCGCGCCTCTACACCACGGCGCAGCGCGCCGCGATCCGGCGCCACATCCCGTGGACGCGGCGCGTCCGGCCGGAGCTCGCCGACGACATCGCTTCGCGACGCGAGAAGCTCGTTTTGAAGCCCAACGACGAGTACGGGGGCAAGGGCGTGATCCTCGGCTGGACGGTTTCGCAGAAGGAGTGGGAGGCGGCCATCAAGGTGGCGACGACACAGAGCTACGTCGTGCAGGAGGCGGTCAAGATCCCGCACGTGCGTTTCCCGGTCGCGCTGGACGGCGTTAAGTACCTCGACCTCATGGTCGACCTCGACCCGTACCTGTTCGACGGGCGGACGGGCGGGTTCATGACCCGGGTCTCGGCGGCCGCGTTGCTCAATGTCACCGCCGGGGCGGGCAGCGTCGTGCCAACATTCGTGGTCGAGAACACGGTATGAGCAGGAATGGGGCGGCGCGCGAAGGCTTTCTGACGATCGGGGTCGAGGAGGAGTACCAGATCATCGACTCCACCGGCGCCCTGCACTCGTACATCGACACGCTGCTGTCCAAGGCGTCGCCCAAGCTCGGCGACAAGGTGAAGCGGGAGATGATGCAGTCGGTCGTCGAGGTCGGCACCACCATCTGCGCCGACGTCTCGGAGGCGCGCGACCAGCTGGGCGAGATGCGGCAGACGCTGTCGGAGCTTTTGACGTCCGAGGGCATGCGCCTGGCCTGTGCGGGAACGCATCCCTTCTCGCGCTGGCAGGAGCAGCAGATCACCGACTACGAGCGCTACAAGATGCTCGAGGAGGAGCTGCAGGACGTCGTGCGCGCGCTTGTCATCTTCGGCCTGCACGTCCACGTCGCGATCCCCGACCAGGAGCGCCGGATCGAGGTCCTCAACGAGGCGCGGTATTTCCTCCCTCACCTGCTCGCGCTGTCGACCTCCAGCCCGTTCTGGATGGGCCGGAACACCGGCCTGAAGTCGTATCGCAGCATCGTGTGGTCGCGGTTCCCGCGCACGGGGATCCCGCCCGAGCTCGGGTCGTACGACGAGTACGAGCACTACGTGAACATGCTGGTCAAGACGGGCTCGATCGACAACGGCAAGAAGATCTGGTGGGACCTGCGCGCCCACCCATCGTTCCCGACGCTCGAGTTCCGCGTGTGCGACATGACGACCAAGCTCGAGGAGACGATCTGCCTTGCCGCGTTGATGCAGGCGATCTGCGCGAAGCTGCTCAAGCTGCGCGAGAGCAACCTCGGGTTCCGCAAGTACATCCCGGCGCTGATCGCCGAGAACAAGTGGCGGGCCGAGCGCTATGGCATCGACGGCATGCTGATCGACTTCGGCAAGCAGGCCGAGGTGCCGATGCGCGAGCTGGCGCTCGAGCTGGTCGCCTTCGTCGACGACGTGGTGGACGACCTCGGCTCTCGGTCCGCGGTCGAGTACGTGCACACGATCCTGGCCGAGGGCACGAGCGCAGACCGGCAGCTGCGCGTGTTCAAGGAGACCGGGGACACGCGCGCGGTGGTCGACATGCTGGCGGCGGAGACGATGGGGATGTCGATTCCACACTCGCGATAGTCCGGACTAACACCGCATCGTGGCGCCGTTCATCCGCTCATAGTCCGGACTAACGCGCATCGGGGCGGTCCTCGACCGGGTGACAGTCCGGACGATGGCTCATTAATCTCCTCGGCACTGAATGAATCGGTCACTGATCGAAGAGTCCGGCACGTGGCACTACGGCCTGGTCGCGCGCTGGTGGGCCGAGTTCAACATGGCCGAGCCTCACGAGCTCGATTACTGGCGAAGGGCGATCAAGCGATACGGGGAACCGGCGATCGACCTTGGATGCGGGACGGGGCGGTTTCTCGTCCCCCTTCGACGCGAAGGCTTCGACATCGACGGCTCCGACGTCTCCGAGGACATGCTCGCGGAGGTTCGCACTCAGCTGGTGGGACTCGAGCAGCCGCCGGCACTGTTCGCCCAGGCGCTGCACGAGCTGGACCTTCCGAGGCGCTACAGGACGGTGTTCATGTGCGGCGTATTCGGGCTGGGCGGCAGCCGCCGCCATGACCGCGAAGCCTTGCGCCGCGCCCACCTTCACCTCGAACCCGGCGGAACGCTGGTGATGATTCACACGCTGCCATACAACGAGCA
>DATEHC010000175.1:0-16677 GCA_035279785.1 Candidatus Dormiibacterota bacterium | reverse complement strand
TTGATCCGCGTCGTCCGCCGCGAGCCCTCGAAATGCTGGAGCGCCGAAGCTAGCCTCGTCGCGATCGATACCGGATCGATCGGGTTCGCCGGCGCGGCGGAGGAGGAGCGCCGCCGCTGGCTCAACGCTTTCCGCCGCATCATCGACGGACTCGATGCACCTCTCCAGGTGGTGATAACGGTCACGCCAGGCAGCGACGAACAGACAGAGACCTCGACCTCGCCTCCAGGCGACTTCGATGACATGCGCGGGTCTGACCTCGCTTTCGCACATGACATAAGGCGATCGAGCTCCTCACATCGATTCGTGACGACGCTCATCACGCCGGAGAGACAGGCGGCACGCCTGACCACCGCCCTTGCCGAGATGGGTATTGAAGTGACCACCCGCAACGCGCCAGACGATGTCTTCGGCGCGCAACTCACCAATCGGTTTCAGCATCAGGGCGGCTGCAGCCGCACCTGGTACGTCGATCGGCTGCCCGGAACCGATGTTGAGCCGGGCTGGCTCTTCCGCCTCCTGCCGCCCGGCCTCCGTCTCACGCTCGCTTGGCACGCGACGCCGCTGCCGGCCGCGTGGATCGTCAACTACCTGCAGCGCCAGCTGGTCACGATGCGCGCCACGCGCATGCAGGACAGCAACGACCCCGCACTCGCGGGCGCGATTCCCAACGCCGAAGACCTCCAGCGCCGCCTTGCCTCCAGCCAGGACAAGGCCTTCCACGTCGCCATCTATCTCACCCTGACGTCGCCGACAGTGGCCGACCTCGACCGAGACTCACGCAAGGTCGAAGCCGCCGCGCGCGCGATCCTCTGCGATGTTCAGCCCTGCACGTTTCGGATGCTCGACGGCTACCTCGCGACCCGGCCGCGCGGTCCCGACCGACTGCAGCGCCGGAGGGTCATCGACTCGACCGCTCTCGTGACTTTCTTCCCATGGAACGAGCCGGACCTGCAGCAGCAATGCGGCCTCTTCGTCGGTCGCAACGCCGCCACCGGTGCGCCGGTGCTGGTCGACCCATACGACCAGCATCGCTATGCCAACGCGAACATCGGTGTGTTCGGCCACTCCGGCGCCGGCAAGACCTACCTCCTCTCGACCCTCGTCATGGGCGCGCTTGGCACGGGCACGAGCGTTTACATCATCGATCCCGAGCACGAGTACGGGCGCCTGGCTCAAACGCTCGGCGGCATCGATGTCCAGCTCGCGCTTGGGTCCAGGCACGCGCTCAACGTGCTCGACCTTCGCCCATCCAATGCGCAGGACGGGCAGGACGAAGCCTGGCTCGGCCCCGCCGCCGCCGACGCGGTCGACCTCTGCGCTTGCATCTGCGGCGGCCTCGATGAGTCGGAGCGCGCGGTCATCGAGGGCGCGGTTCGGGAGGCTTACGCGGAGGAGAGCCAGCCTGTCCTCAAAGACGTTGCTGACCGCCTGCCCAGGACCGACCGCGTCACCGTGATCCTTCGCCGTTGGGTGCACGGCAGCCTCGGCCAGATGTTCAGCGCCCCGACCAACGTCGACCTCGACGCCCCGATCGTGGTCTTCGGCATGCGCGAGCTGCGCGACGAGATGATCGCACCCGTCCACTTCCTGCTTGCCGAGGCACTCTGGACGCGAATCAAACGAAAAGACCGGAGGCGAATGCTCGTGATCGACGAGCTCGGCCTCCTCTTCGAAGACGCCACCATCAGGCGCTTCGTGGTCAGCCTCGCCCGCCGCATCCGGAAGTACGACGGTTCGCTCGTCTTCGCCACCCAAAATCCTGGCGATCTGCTCAGCTCCGATCAGGGCGCGGTCGTCGCCACCAACCCGGCGCTCGTCTTCTTCGGCGCCCAGCGTCCAGGCGAGGCGGCCAAGCTCCAGGACGCGTTTCGACTGAGCCCCCAGCAGCGCGCCTACCTCGAGGCGGGCACGCGCGGCGATTTCCTTCTCGCCGCGGGCGACCATCGCCTGCGCCTTCATGTCAAAGCGCCGCCCTGGCAGGAAGAGGTGATGCGCGCCTCCAAATCGCCATCGCCTCCCCCGAAATGATCGGTAGGCTTAGCGCCCAAATGCCGCGCGTCCTCCACTACCGGCTCTACGGGCTACCCGAGCATCGCCTCGAGCGCGTCCACGAGCAGTTCGACGCGCTCGCCTCCGCGCGCACCTGGCGCTGCGGCGAGCCCTGGATCGCCAGCTCCTACTCGCGCGCGCTGTTCCAGATGGAGTACTTCCGCCACCTCAAGCTCGACGAAGGCCGCGACCTCAGCGCCTCCGCTTTCGTGAAGATGGCGAGCGACGAGACCGACGCCCTGATCATCACGATCTTCATGCGCGACCTCAGCGCCGAGTATGGAATTCGCACCAGCATCCGTGACGAGGACCATCCTCTCGCCAAGCTTCGCCGTCTCGATTTCGAAAAGGGCAGGCTCCCGAGCGGCCTTTCACTGGAGGACGTCCTCGCCAAGCGTCCTGTGATCAAGAAGGTCGAGGGCGAGCGCATCTTCTTCTATCCCCCGACCTTCCGCCTTCACTCCCAGGGCCCGCCGAGCCCCGAGTGGGCTTACGCCTTGTGCGGTATCCGCGCCTACGCGCCAACCCTCCTCGAGGCCGAGCATGAGGCGCTCAAGATCCTCCGCGGATTCGGTCACCTTGGCCGCTGAGGGGACGCTCGTCACCAGGGGAAACCTAACCTCCGCCGACGGAACCAGGCTCGCCTACCGCGCCTGGCCGCACGCGGGCGCGCAAATAACGTTCGCCGTCGTGCACGGCCACGGCGAGCACAGCGGACGGTACGAGCGATTTGCGAAAGGAATGGCCGGCCGCGGCATGGCCACTTACGCGGTCGACCTGAGAGGCCACGGCGAGAGCGAGGGACAGAGAGGTCACGTCGACACGTGGCAGCAATGGGTCGAGGACGCGGCCGCCTTCATCACCCATGTCGAAACCCAGACCACCGGCGAGGTCGTTCCGCTCGGGCACTCCTTCGGTGGGGCGGTCATGCTGTCGACCGCTCGCGCAGGCAAGCTGAGCAAAGCGCGGCGCTTCATCGTCTCGGCGCCCGCCCTGCGACTGACGAAAGAGGTGCCGGGTTGGCTATCGAACGTGTCGAAGGCGCTGGCAAGAGTCACGCCCAGGCTCTCCCTCAGCAACAACGTCGACGCCGCCACCGTGTCGCGCATCCCCGAAGTCGTCGAGGCCTACAAGACAGACCCTCTCGTGCACGGCAAGATCACGACCAGGCTTTACGCGGAGTGGCGAAAGGCCAGCAAGGAGAACCTCGACCACGCGGAGGACATCAAGCTCCCCTTCCTGATCATCGCGGGGACCGCCGATCCATTGATCGATCCCGAGGTCAGCCGCGAGCTCCACGCACGCGCGCCGCGGACGAGCGAACTGCACATGCTCGACGGCCGATACCATGAGCCCTTCAACGACCTTGGCAGCGACGAGGTGTTCGACTTGATCGCAAACTGGTTGCGCAACAACAGCAGCAACAACAACAACAACAGCAAGACATGATCGAAGCGTCCAGCGGCCTGAACCTCCAGCCCGGCTCGTTCCTCGCCTGGATCGTCATCGGCCTGGTCGCCGGTGCGATCGCCAGCAGGGTGGTCGCCGGCCGCGGCTTTGGATGCCTCGCCGACATCGTGGTCGGCGTCGCCGGCGCGCTGATCGGCGGCTTCCTGCTCAGCGCGCTGTTTGGCGCGAGCGGCACGGTCGGATTCTGGGGAAGCCTGATCGTCGCCTTCATCGGCGCGGCCGCGCTGCTCGCGGTTCTGAAACTGGTGTCGGGCGGCCGGCTCTAACTAGCCGGCGGCGGCTCGATACTCCTCGCGCTGCTCCGCCGGCTGCACGACCGCTGGCTGCCTGCGGCCGCCGCGAATCAGGAGTGCGGTCAGCGCTGTGAACGCCAGGAACGCCACCGGCAGGACGAACGTGTTCTTCATCGCGTCGATGTAGCCGCTGACGAAGACGTCATGCGCGAGCGAGGCGATGTGCTGCGCCGCCGCGGGCGGGATGTTCGCGGGCAGCTGCGTGCCCGACTGGCCGGTCCCGATCTGAAATCCCTTCGAGGAGATGTTCGTGAAGGCCGCGATGAACTGTTGCTGGAACGCGGCGGGCAGGGCCGCAGCGTGGCTCACCGCCTGGTCGTGCAGCGTGTTCGCGAGCTGGTTCTGCAGCACGGCGCCGACGACCGCGCTTCCGATGACCGCGCCCAGCTGGCGGATCGTGTTCAGCACCGCCGAAGCCGAACCTGCGACGCGCGGCTGGATGTCGCGCATCGCGACGGTCGTCATGGGCGCGAAAGTCATGCCGATCCCGGCGCCGGCGACGATCGCGGGAACCAGGAAGTTGATCCATGTCGAGTCAGGGCCCGCGACGTACGCAATGGCCCCGATGCCGATCGTGAACAGGGTGATTCCCGTCATCAGGATGTACTTGCCGCCGATCCGGTCCGCCATCCTGCCGGCGAACGGCGCGGTGACCATCGAGGTCAGCGACATCGGCGCCAGGGTCAGGCCCGCGACAAGCGCGGAGAACCCGCGGACCGACTGAAGGTAGATCGTGATCGGGAGAAACGTCGAGAGCATGCCGAAGCTGATTGCGGCTGCGATCCAGTTGGCCACGGCAAAGTTCCGATCGCTGAACAATGAGAGCGGCAGCAGTGGCTCGGCCTGGAATCGCTCCCAGATCACGAACAGCACCATGAGCACGAGGCCGGCGCCGATGATCTCGGGGATCGTGAAGTTGGTCGACTCGAACTGGCCCCAGTTGTACTTCTGGCCCTCGATCAAGCCGAACACGATCAGGAAGAGGCCTGCCGTCGCCACGATGATGCCGACGACGTCCCAGCCGTGGTGGCGTCCAGGCCGCAGATCGGGAACGATCAGGAACGTGGCGACGAAGGCGAGGATGCCGACCGGCACGTTGATGAAGAAGATCCAGCGCCAGTCGATGTAGGTGATGATGGCGCCGCCGAGCGTCGGGCCGGCCAGGGTGGCAAGGCCCGCGACGCCGCCCCAGATGCCAAACGCCGCCCCCCGGCGTTCGGGAGGGAAGATGGTGGTGAGGATCGCGAGAGTCTGGGGCGTCAGCAGCGCGCCGCCGATGCCCTGCAGGATGCGCGCCGCGATCAGTTCAGTCGAGTTTTGCGAGATGCCGCACAGGACGGACGCGACCGTGAAGACGGCGAGTCCGATCGCAAACAGATTGCGCTGGCCGAACAGGTCGCCGAGCCGGCCGGCGGTGATCAGCAGCACGGCATAGACGAGGACGTACGCGTTGAGGACCCACAGGATCTGGTCGAGGGTCGCGCCCAGACCTGTGCTCATCGAAGGGATCGCGACGTTCACGATCGTGGTGTCGAGAAGGATCATGAAGAATCCTGTCGTCAGGACCACGAGGACCAACCACGGATTGGTGTTAGCGCGCGCCTGTGCCATGTCTCCTCCTCAACCCTTCATCACCGGTATGAATTCCGGCAACCCACTCCAGCTTGCCGTCCCTTATCTGTCTCGAGATCGTCGTGATCCAGTCGCGCTCGGCGCCGATCATCGCGATCTTGTGTTCCAGCTCGATGAGCGACAGACGCCTGTGGCCTCCGGCCAACAGCTCATCGAGGATGTGTGAAAGCTTCGTGATCACCTGTTGAAGAGCCTGTGCGCGCAGCTCGAGCAGGCGGGCCGCCTCATCAGCTCCGAGGTGGTGCATGAACATCAGGCCCGCCGCGAAGTAGGGGTACTCACGCCGCGGTTGCGAGACGATCTCGGAGACGACCTGTATGAAGACGGTACGACCTGAGTCGGTAAGGGCGTAGACAGTCCGCTCGGGCCGACCTCCTTCCTTTTCCTTCTCGGTCGGCACGATCCACCCGTAACGCTGTAGCGAGTCGACCGTGTGATACAGCGACCCGAAGTTGAGGCGGATGAACTCGTCGTGGTGCCGCTCGCGCATGGTCGACGCCAGCTCGTAGGGATGCATCGGCCGCTCGTGCAGTAGCTCGAGGATCGAGAGCGCGAGGGGTGAGATGTCCAGGCTGACATCCGAAGTTGTCATATTCCAGTCGGGATATTACATCGAATATATCCGGTGTCAAGTACTCCACATGGGAGTCAGAGCGCCCGCGTCAGCGGCCCGAGGGGCCAGAGGGGAGCGGCTTCTCGTACCACGCGACGTCCCAGTAGCGGCCGAACTTCCGGCCCTGCTCGGTGAACAGCGCCACGCGTTTGAAGCCGAACTTCTCGTGCAGGGCGATGGAGGCGGGGTTGGGCAGCGCGATGCCGGCCAGCGCGCGGTGCAGGTCCTCGCCCTCGATCGCCTTGAACAGCTCGGCGTAGAGCTTGGCGCCGGCGCCCTTGCCCGTCGCCTCGGGTGAGAGGTAGATGCTCGTCTCCACGGAGGTGAGGTAGCCGGGCTTCGGGCGAAACCTGCTGCTCGTCGCGTAGCCGACGACCGTGTCATCGTCCGTCGCCACGAGCACGCGGTGCCGGCCCGTCGGGGCGTAGTGGGTGAACCACTCCCGTCGCGCCTCCATCGACGTCGGTTCGTCGTCGAACGTGACGTGCGACTCGAGCACGTAGTGGTTGTAGAGGTCGTTGATCGCCTCGAGGTCAGCCTCGGTGGCAGGGCGAACGTGGACTCCGGCGTGGATCACGGCGCTCCAGTGTATTTCGCACAATTGGCGCGATGGATCAGATTGAGCTCCGGGGGATGTCGTTTCAGGGACGGCACGGCGTGGGCGCCGCCGAACGCGAGCATCCGCAGGAGTTCAAGGTCGACGTCGAGCTGGAGGCCGACCTCGCGCCCGCAGGAAAGTCCGACCAGATCGCCGACACCGTCGACTACCGCCAGGTCCGGGCCGCGGCCAGGGACGTCATCGAAGGCCCCGCGCGCTCGCTGCTCGAATCGATCGCCGGCGCGATCGCGGAACGCGTGCTCGCTCTGCCGCGGGTCGAGGCCGTGTCCGTGCGCGTGACCAAGTGGCCGAAAAGCATGCAGCCCCTCGACGGCGCCGCCGTACTAATTAAGAGGACGCGCGCATGAAGAAGGGGTCCACGATCGCCTACTTCGACTGCTTCTCCGGCATCTCCGGGGACATGACCCTCGGCGCCCTGCTGGACTGCGGCGCCGACCGCGCGGTCCTGGACGCCACCGTGGAGGCCCTGCGCCTGGGCGATGAGGTCACGATCGAGGTAAGACGCGAGAGCCGCGGCCACGCGGGCGGGACACGCGTGATCGTGGGCGTCGAGGATCGGGTCCAGCGCACCGTACCCGCTCTGCGCAGCGTGGTCGAGGAAGCGGACGCGCCCGCGCAGGTCAAGTCCCTAGCGCTCGACGCCATCAACCTGCTGGCGCACGCCGAGGTCGAGGTCCACGGCGTGCCCGAGGAGAAGGCGCACCTCCACGAGCTCGGCGGCGGTGACACGCTCGTCGACATCGTGGGCGCGTTCTGGCTCCTCGACTCGCTCGAGGTGAGCCACATCTACTCGTCGTCGCTGCCCATCGCGCGTCCCGGGCCCGCGACCCTGCGGATCCTTGCGGGCACCGGAGCCGAGCTCAGGCCGGTGGACGGCGGCCGCGAGCTAGTGACCCCGACCGGGGCCGCCATCCTCGCCGCCGCGGCCACGTTCGCGCGGCCGGCGATGTCGCTTCAGCGCGCGGGCTACGGAGTGGGCTCGAACCCTTCGCCCGGAAACCTGCTCGGGGTCTGGATCGGCGCCGAGATCGCGACGACCAACGACGTAACCCTGATCGAGACGAACCTCGACGACATGGCGGCCAACCTCATCGCGGCGCTGGTCGAGGACCTGATGGGGGCCGGCGCACTCGACGTCTCGGTCGTGCCCGCGCTGATGAAGAAGGGCCGCCCTGGCCACATCGTCAGCGTCATGTCGCCGCCGGAGCTGACGCCGCGGCTGAGCGACCTCCTGTTGCGACGCAGCACGAGCCTCGGCGTGCGCCTCACGCCGACGCAGCGCGTCCTCGCCGAGCGCCGGATGGTCGAAGTCACGACCGAGCTCGGGGTCGCGCGTGTCAAGGTCAAGGAGCTCGGCGGGCTGGCCGTCGACGTGGCGCCTGAGTACGAGGACTGCAGGCGAATCGCAACCGAGTCGGGTCGCGACCTGCGCGAGGTGATGCGTATCGTCGACGCCGCCGCGCGCCGCGAGCTGGGCCTCCGATGACCGCGCGACCTCTCGACGGCCGTGAGGTCGCAAAGCAGATCTACGCCGAGGTCGCAGCCGCGGTGAAGGATCGGGTCGAGCACGGCGGATCGCGTCCCCGGCTGGCCACGATCCTGGTGGGCGACGACCCCGCGTCGGCGACCTACGTCCGCCTCAAGCACGGCAACGCCAAGAAGGTGGGCATCGAGTCGGAGGACCACCGGCTGCCCGCGGAAACCACGACCGAAGAGTTGGTGATGCTTGTCCGCGGACTGAACGTCGACGAATCGGTGAGCGGAATCCTGGTCCAGCAGCCGGCGCCCAAACAGGTCGACATCCAGCGCGTCATCTTCGAGCTCGATCCGGTCAAGGACGTCGACGGTGCACATCCGGTCAGCGCCGGGAAGCTTGCGCTCGGTTGGCCTGGCGGTTTCGAGCCGGCGACTCCTGCCGGAATCGTCGAGCTGCTCGAACGCTGCGGCGTTGTCATCGAAGGCGCGCATGTGGTCGTCGTCGGCCGCAGCAACCTGGTGGGCAAGCCGACGGCGTTGCTGATGCTGAAGCGCAACGCGACCGTGACCATCTGCCACACGCGTACTCGCGACCTTGCGAGCCACACGCGCACAGCCGACATCCTCGTCGCCGCCGCGGGCAGGCCGAACCTCATCGGCAGAGACATGGTCAAGCCGGGCGCGGCAGTGGTGGACGTAAGCACCAACGTGGTCGACGGACGCCAGGTCGGTGACCTCGGACCCGGTGTCGACGAGGTCGCGGGCTGGCTGACGCCCAACCCCGGCGGCGTGGGCCCGATGACCCGTGCGATGCTCATCAAGAACACGTTCGAGGCGGAGGTTCGCAGGCGACCATGAGCGCTTTTCCTCCCGAGGCGTTACGTCTGCAGAACGGGTTCCGCGGGTATCAGCTCGCGGTGGCGGCGTGCAGGCTCGAGCTGCCCGACCTGCTCGCTCGGCAGCCACTCACCGCGGACGACATCGCAACGCGTACGGGGATGAATCCGGATGCGATGCGCCGCGTGCTGCGCGGGCTGGTGGCGTGGGGGTTCTTTTCGGAATCAGATGGCCTCTACGCCTCCACGCCGGTCTCGGATGCGTTCCGGTCCGACTTGCCCGGCCTTCGCAACATGGCTTTGATGCTCAGCGAGGAGGCCTATTCGATTTGGGCCGAGCTCATGTACACGCTAGAAACCGGCAAGCCGGCATTCGAGCACGTCCATGGCAAGAGTCGGTGGGAGAAGCTGGCCGAGGATCCAGAGGACGCAGCCCAGTTCAACGCCGCGATGGTGGAGACGTCGACTCGCGTGGTCAAAGAGGTCACCGCGGCGTACGACTTCGGCGGGATCAGGTCGGTGGTCGACGTCGGCGGCGGCAACGGAGCCATGCTCGCGGGCATCCTCCGCGCCTACCCCGACCTCCGCGGGACCCTGTTCGACATTGCCACCGGCCTCGAAGGGGCGAGTCAGACGATGGCCGCGGCGGGGGTTGCGGACCGCGTCGAGGTCGTCGAGGGAAGCTTCTTCGATACCGTGCCGCCAGGCCACGACCTCTACCTGCTCAAGTCGATCGTTCACGATTGGGACGACGAGCACGCCCTGAAGATCCTCGCGACGTGCAGGGCGGCGATGGGCGGCACATCGCGTTTGCTGCTGGTCGAACGGGTTGTGCCCGAGCGGGTGACCACGAGCGCGACCGACATTGCATCGGTGATGAGCGACCTGCACATGATGGTGCTGCTCGGCGGTCGCGAGCGGACCGACGCCGAATTCTCGGCCCTCTTCCAGGCCAGCGGGCTGCACCTGGCTCGCGACATCGAGCTGCGGTCGGAATTCCACCTCGTCGAGGCGCAGCCCGTTTGACCTACCAGGAGGCCCTGGACTTCATCTCGAGACAGGGCCGCTTCGCGATGAAGCTCGGCACGGAACGCACCCGCGCGCTGCTCGACCAGGCCGGCAAGCCGGACGCGGGGCTGCGCGGCGCGCTGATCGCCGGGACCAACGGAAAAGGCTCGACCGGAGCGTGCCTCAGCGCGATCCTGCGCGCCGCCGGACACGACACCGGCTTCATGCCCAAGCCGCACCTGATCTCGTACACGGAGCGCATCGAGGTCAATGGCACGCCGATCAGCGAGGCCGACTTCGTGGCCACGCTCGAACAACTTGGGCCGGCGCAGGATGTGATCACCTCGACGATGGGACCGCCCACCGAGTTCGAGATGCTCACCGTGATGGCCGTCGCGTACATCGCCGCGCGCGCCGAGCTTCTCGTGTGCGAGGTCGGATTGGGTGGGCGTCTGGACGCGACGAACACCCTCGACCTCGGCGTCGCGGTCATCACCAACGTCGCCCTGGACCATCAGAAGTACCTCGGCGACACCATCGGCGAGATCGCGCGCGAGAAGGCGGCGATCATCAAGCATCGCAACCACGTCGTGACCGGATGCGAGGGCGAGGCGCTGGAGATCGTCGAAGCCCGGGCCGCGTCCGAGTCGGCCGAGGTGTGGCGCCTCGGCCACGAGATCCGCCTGAGGTCGAAGTCGCTTGGCTGGTCGGGCTTCGAGCTCTCCGTGACCGGTCCTGGGTTCGATCACCGAGACCTGAGGCTGCCGCTCCTCGGCGATTACCAACCCGCCAACGCGGCGCTCGCGGTGGCGGCGGCGCACCTGATCACCGACGTGTCCGACGAGGCCGTGCGCGCCGGTCTTGCCGCAACGCGCTGGCCGGGGCGCCTGCAGGTGATCGGTGAGCGTCCGAGGGTCATAGTCGACGGCGGGCACAACCCCGCGGCGCTACAGCGCGCGGGTGCGGCGCTCCGCGCGCTCATCGGGTCTGACCGCCTTGTTGCCGTCTTCGGGATGCTGAGCGAACGCGATCCCGCTCAGCTCCTTGGCGCGCTGCGAACCTTGCGGCCGGACGCGGTCGTTTTCACCGAGCCGGCAAGCGCGCACGGACACGTGATCGAGGCGGAGCGCCTGGCCGGCATGTACGGCGAGGGCGCGTCCGCCGAGCCGCGCGCCGGGCCGGCTCTCGAACGAGCAGAGGAGCTGGCCGGTCCTGGCGGGAACGTGCTGGTGTGCGGCTCGCTCTATCTCGTGGGCGAGGTTCTCGAGCTCAGGAGTTCGCCCGCAGGAAGCGCACGCAGAGGTAGACGCAGCCCGCGATCATCGGGATCAGCAGGACGAGCCCGAACGCGGCCGAAAGGGGTCCGCCGCTGATCGCGAGCCCCGTGACAAGGGCCGCCGAGAGTGCCACTCCACCGCCGCCGATCAGCAGGTCCCTGGTCGTGCGGGGCTGCGCCGATCCCGCAGGTCGAACAGGCCGATCGCCCGGTCGCGCCTCACGTCTGGCCGCAAGGCCGTAGATCAAGAGACCCACCGCCACCACGCCCGCGAGCAGCGTCACCACCTCCGCGATGAGGCCCTCCCTCGTGTCGGCGACGCGGGTCGCGGCCGCGAACGCGACAACCACCAGGGCCGCGCCTGCAACGATCGCGAGCTTACGCATCCGTCTTTTCAGGATCCTTTTGGGCGGTCTCGAGCAGGTTGCGGCGGAGGCGGCGCATGCCGCTGAGCCATCGGTCGTAATCACCCGCCTTGCGGCGAAAGTATTCGGCAACCTCAGGGTGCGGCAGGATGAGGAACCGTTCGGCGGCGATCCCTTCGACGACCGCGTTGGCCACGACCTCGGGTTCGAGCGCGCCGGCGGTCAGGAAGTTGGTGCCCAGGGCGCGACGCTCGGCAGCCAGCATGTCCGTCTTCACGCCCTGCGGGCAGAGACACGAGACGCGAATGCCTTCGTCGCCGTGTGCGATCGCGAGCCATTCGAACAGCGAGAGCGCGGCCGCCTTGGTCACTCCATAGGGCGTCGCGAACACGTGGTTTAGTAAACCGGCCGCGGAAACCGTCCCGACGATGTAGCCCTCGTTGCGCGCGAGCATTCCGGGCAGCACGTGGCGCGCCACGTACACGTGGGAGAGGACGTTGACCTCCCAGATCCGCTGCCATTCCGCATCGCTCGCCTCGGGACCACCCGCGACCGCGATGCCCGCGTTCGAGCAGAACAGGTCGATGCGTCCGCGTTTCTCTTCCGTTTGCTTCACGAGCCGCGCAATGTCGTCCTCGCGTGAGACGTCGCATCGAACAGCGTCACCGCCGACTTCACGCGCGATCGCTCGCGAGCCCTCTTCATCGACATCGGCCGCGACGAGGGCGCTTGGACCGTCCGCGGCGAACCTCCGCACGAGCGCGCGACCGATGCCGCGGGCCGCACCGGTGACGACGATGACCCGTCCTCTCAGCTCCATGGCTCAGCCACCACGACCATTCTCAGAGGTTGCGATGGTGCTCGCGCGATGGCCACGGACCGCGCCCAGAAAATTTCTTGTGGAAAACACGGGCGGGTCCTTTTCGTGACTCCCGATAGCGCATAGAATCACTCCCCATGGTCGGAGGGGGCCTCGACTACAGCGCGCCCTTTCAGCGCGCAATCGAGCTGATCGGAAAGCGTTGGACTGGGGCGGTTGTCAAGGCCTTGCTGCCGGCGCCCGCGCGCTTCAATCAGCTGCTCGCGGGCATACCTGGGATCAGCGATCGCGTGCTGACCGAGCGCTTGCGCGAGCTCGAGACCGAGGGCATCGTGGAGAGACTCGTCGACCCCGGTCCGCCTGTGCGCGTGAGCTATCGATTGACCTCGCGCGGGCGCGCGCTGGAGCCTGTGCTGGCTGCGGTTGCGGAGTGGGCCGAGGGCTGGCTCGCGACTCCGGCCGCCGCGGTGGGCTGAGCCGCTCCCCAATTTCCCATAGGTTGCCTCGGGCCCTCCCTCCTCCACCGTGCCGTCCCTCCCCCCCAGCACACCTCGCCCGAGCTTAGGATTCGAAAAAATTGAGCACAACCCAGCCTGTTAAGAGGTGCGGAGGGCATGGCGAACACGACTGATAGGCTTTACCGAATGCCGATTGGCGACTTCCTCCGCCGCCGGCCCGAAGCTCAAACCTGCCAGGCGTGCGGGTCGCCTCTCCCACACGGAGCGGTCTTCTGTCCTTCGTGCGGTGTGCGGACGGACGATCCGCAGGCTGAGCCGCTGCACATCGTCGACCGCACGACCGGCCTTTTCAACGATCGCTTCGTACGACCTGTGCTCGAGGACGAGCTCGCCCGCGCGCACCGCTACCAGCGCAACCTCGGCGTTCTCCTGATCGAAGCCAACGGCGCGCTTCCGACTGAAGAGGCGCTCAAGACGATGGCCGCCGCGCTCGCGGGCACAGTCCGCGACGTCGACACCCCCGGCGTCCTCGGTCGCACGCCGCCGCAGCTGCTGGCGATCCTCCCCGACACCGACGTTGCCGGCACCGCTCACGCCGCCAACCGGGTGCTGGCTGCAGTCAACGAAGCGCTGAAGCCGCAGGGTGGACAGGCTGCGGTCGGCCTCGTCTGCGTGCGGCCTGGTCAGCGAGTGCGGGCGGGGGCGGTGCTCGAGAGCGCGAGCCGCTCGCTGCGTTCGGGCCGGCCCGAGATGATGGGTAAGCCCGCCTGAGCTTCGAGCTCTACCTCGCTCGCCACGGCGAGACCGAGTGGAGTCTTTCCGGACGTCACACCGGAACCACGGACATCCCGCTGACCGCGCGCGGCGAGCAGAACGCGCGGGATCTCGGAACAAAGCTCGCGTCCATCCATTTCGACGCCGTGTACTCCAGTCCGATGCAGCGCGCGCTGCGGACAGCGCAGCTGGCAGGCTTCGATCATCCGGAGGTGACGCCACTTCTCCGAGAGTTCGACTACGGACGCTTCGAAGGCCTGACGTCAGCGCAGATCCTTCAGGAGAGTCCCGGCTGGGAGCTGTATCGCGACGGCTGCCCCGAGGGAGAGTCGCCCGCGCAGGTCTACTCGAGGGCCCAACGGTTCATCGAGCTTGCGACGCGTCGCGGCGATGGACGCGCCCTCGCGTTCGGCCATGGACACATCCTTCGCGCACTCGCGGTGGCGTGGATCGGCGCACGAATCACGGTTGCGACGAATCTCCAGCTCGACGTGGCGACGCTCAACATCCTCCGCGACGCCGACCACGGCCGCGTGATCGCGCTCTGGAACGCGAGTTGAGCGCTGTCACTCCTTGCGTCGAAGCGACCACGTGCGGCTGCGCACGCCAGGCAAGCCCGCGAAGACCAGGTACGCGGAGGTGGGGCTGTCGGCGCGATAGCTGTGCCGCTCGCCCGGATTGATCAGCAGCATCTCCCCGGCTCCGACGTCGCCGCCATGCGAACCGTCGTCGAAGCGGAGCCGGCCACTCGTGACGATCAGCGCGACCGGAATCGCGTTGCGGTGCTCGGGCACGGTCTGGCCCGGGTTGAGGCGCAACCCGACGACGCGCATCGACCCGCAGTCCGCGATCTGCTCGAAGCCGAACGCACGGGGGCCGTCGCGCGGGTCTGAATCCGACACGGGTTCCAATTGAACATCGTCCACGTCACAGGCATCGCGGGCGCGCTCGAAGCGCGCGGCGTCGTCGTCGTGATCGACGTCCTGCGCTCGTTCACCGTGAGCGCTTACGCGCTTGCCGGCGGCGCGCGCGAGTGTCGCCTCGTGAAGACGATCGCCGAAGCGCGCGCACTGGCCGCCGCGACTCCCGGATCAGTGATCTGCGCCGAGGAGGACGCGCTGCCGGTCGACGGCATACCGATCAGCAACTCGCCCACGCGAATCCGCGAGGTCGAACTGAAGGATCGCGTGCTCATCCAGAGATCGACCGCCGGCACCCAGGTCGCGGCGGCGGTGAAGAGCGATGACATGTTCGCGGCGAGTCTGGTCGTCGCCAGGGCCACAGTTCAAGCCTGCCTGTTAAGAGAGCCCGAGGTCCTCACCTTGATCGCGTCTGCCGACCACCCCGAGGATCACGCATGCGCGGCTTACATGGAGGCCCTCGCGACGGGAACCGCAGTCGATCTCGACACGCTTCTCGAGCCGCTGCGAGTCACGGATCGCTATCGACGCGTACGCAGCGGCCAGTGGCCCGGCTTCCCGGCCACCGATCTGGATCTCTCGCTGCAGGCCGACAAATTCGACTTCGCGATGCCTATGTCGCGCGCGAGCGGGTATCTCGAGCTGAGCGCAAGGTCTTGAGCGCGCGGCCCGTTCGGCGCAGATGATCTCCGGCTAGAGGTCGAGCGTCGCGACCGAGCCCGGTGCCATCTCGTACCCGAATGCGTCCGCGAGCGAACACCCCGTGACAGCCGACCGCAGGGCCGCGAGCGATCCCCGATGCGCGACCACTGCGACATCGCGGCCCGCCAGCATGGGTTCGTGCTCAGACCAGAAACCCGCGACGCGCTCCTCGAGCTGCGCCGCCGTCTCGCCAAACCCCGGCGGGGTCTGACGGAGGTCCGACTCCCACGCGCCGGCGGCTTCCGGGTCCTCTTGCCAGAGGTCGCCGAGGAATCGTCCTTCCCACGAGCCGAAGTCGATCTCTCGCAGCGCCGGCGTGACGAGGACGCTCAACCCGTGCGATGAGGCGATCGCCGTGGCCGTGTCCCGCGCCCGTGAAGAGTCGCTCGACCACACGGCGCCAAGCGGCACGTCACGCATTCGTTCGATGAGCCGCGCCACCTGAGCGAGTCCAATCGAGCTCAGCGGCGGGTCGCCGGCTCCGATCGCCACACCCGCCGGCGCGTCCGAGGCAGCGTGACGGATCAGCCAGAGTCGCCCCGCAGACACGATTGCGTCAGCGGGCCGCGAAGACGAGCAAAGTCGCGACCTGGCAAAGCTCCGCCGCCGCGCCGCACACGTCGCCGGTGGCGCCACCGATGCGGCGCCGCGCGATCACCGCGACGGCCACGCCAGCGAGCGCGACGAAAGGCACGGCGACCAGCGCCCTCTTCCAGTCAAGCAGGCAGACCACCGCGGCGCAGGCTGCGCCAAGAGCGAGGTCCATGCCCCGCCGCTGCGAGTCCCACGCGGCCACGCCGAGCCCGGCGGCCCGCACATACGGAACGAAGGCGATGATCGCGACCGTCGCGAGACGCGAGAGCGCGCCGGCGATGACGAGTCCGGCGATCGCGCGCAGCGAAGACATCGACGAGATGGCCGCAAATTCGAGCAGCAGGACCACTCCAACCGCGGCCACGCCGTACGAGCCCAACCGCGGATCGCGCATGACCTCGAGCCGGCGCGTGACGTCGCCGTGCGTCATCAATCCGTCGACCGTGTCGCCGAGCCCGTCGAGATGCAGCGCGCCCGTCAACGCCGCCAGGACGCCAACCGCGACAGCGGCCCCCACGAGGGGCGTCGTCAGCGCGCCCATCAGCACGTACGCAGCTCCGGCGACGAGACCGATGACCGCGCCGATGGCGGGAAAGTGGGCGCGGCCCAATCTCTCTCCGGGGCTGCCGTCGGCGTTCGCGACGGGCAGCACGGTGAGGAACGAGACCGCGGCGCGGAGCGAGCGGATGCTCACGTCAGCTCGAGCGTCTTACCCGCGACCATGAACACCGAGCGCTCCGCGCAGCGGGCGAAGGCCGCGTTGACTGCG
>DATEHC010000174.1:0-4314 GCA_035279785.1 Candidatus Dormiibacterota bacterium | reverse complement strand
GTGGTCACCGGACGCCCCTCCTCGAGGGACATGAAATAGCGATGGCCGAGGATGTGCTGCATGATCTCGTCGTAGCGGCCGAGACGGCTGCATTCCAGCCGGGCCTGCGGCCTTGTGCGGTGCAGCTGCGTCTCTTCGAGGAATGCGGCGTACTCGGCGGCCTTGAGCAACGCTTCCGCGTCGGTGCCGGGCGGCAGCGGCGCGCGCGTCCTCACGTTGATCACGCGTGCGTTGATCGTGGGCCGGCCGAGGTTGCGCGCGACCGACACGCGGTGGTGGCCGTCGATCACGTAGTAGTTGTCATCGACCTTGTACACGTCGATGGGCGGCAGCTCGTCGCCCTCGACCATCGCCTGGTAGATGCGCGTCCAGCGCTCACGCATGCGCCGGTTGATAGGCAGGAATCCCGGATCGAAATCGCCGGACTTGAAGTCTGGGGCCGCAGACCCGATGACGCGGTCGAGCGGAATCTCGTGGACGCCTCCGAAAGACCGACCCTCGAAGCCGGCCGCGCGCAGAAGCGGGTCGATCGACCGCAGGCGCTGGGCGCGCCCCGTCAGGATGCCGGTCAAGCTGCGCCGAAACGCGCGGGCCCGTGCCGCGTCGAAGTCCTGGATGGCGCGGATGCGCTCAATCCCGCTCACGGGATCCGCTCAGGTCGGTCGCTAGATAAGGGCTTTCTCGGTTTCGGAGTCGAAGAAATGCATTCCCCGTGTGTCGAGGCCGAGCTTCACCCGGTCGCCGGGCGACACGTTCATGCGCGGATCGACGCGGGCCGTCACCTGGTCGCCGCCGACCTGGCCGTACAGGAACTGGTCGGAACCAAGCCGCTCGACGACGTCGACCTTCATGTCGAGGGTCGGCGATCCGTCGGCGATCCGGTCCGTGACGGCTTCGGGGCGGAAGCCGATCGTGCCCTTTTCCGAGCTCACCGCCTTGGGGAGCTTGACCTCGAACCCGGACGCCTTGGCGGTGCCGCCGTTGCTCAGCGTCGCCGGGACGAAGTTCATGGTCGGGGTGCCGATGAATCCCGCGACGAAAAGGTTGGCGGGGTGGTCGTAGATCTCGCCCGGTGTGCCCACCTGCTGCAGGATTCCGCCGTTCATGATCGCGATGCGGTCGCCCATCGTCATCGCCTCGACCTGGTCGTGCGTGACGTAGATGAACGTCGTCTGCAGGTCGCGGTGCAGCTTCTGCAGCTCGACGCGGGTCTGCCCGCGGAGCTTGGCGTCGAGGTTCGAAAGCGGCTCGTCGAGGAGGAACACCTTCGGGCTGCGCACGATGGCGCGGCCGAGGGCGACGCGCTGGCGCTGGCCGCCGGACAGAGCGCGCGGCTTGCGCTGCAGGAAGTTGTCGAGGCCGAGGATGCGCGAAGCGTTGCGCACCCGCTTGTCGATCTCCTGCTTCTTCATGCGCTGCATCTGCAGCGGGAACGCCATGTTGTCGTAGACCGACATGTGTGGGTACAGCGCGTACGACTGAAACACCATCGCGATGTCGCGGTCCTTGGCCGCGACGTTGTTGACGACGCGATCACCGATCAGGATGCGGCCCTCGCTGATCTGCTCGAGCCCCGCAAGCATGCGCAAGGCCGTCGACTTGCCGCACCCCGAAGGTCCGACCAGGACCATGAATTCCTTGTCCTGGATCTCGACGTTGAAGTCCTTGACGACGGTGATGTCTGCTGTGTAGCGCTTGACTACGTGGTCGTAAGTTACTGACGCCATTTCTTTTCTATCCCTCTAAACCCGTTAGCCACTCGCGCCCCTTCAAGGATCAATTCTATTTCCCTCCCGTTAATGTGCAAATTCGGCGCCCGTCGACTTGCGGACGACGAGCCTGGTGCTCAGCGGTCGCGGCGAGTCGATCGACTTGCCGTTCATCCGGTGGATGAGGATTCGAGCAGCCAGCTTTCCCTTCTCGACGATCGGCTGGCTGACCGTCGTCAGAGGCGGGCTGGTCCACGCCGCCGCGGGGATGTCGTCGAACCCGACGACCGAGATGTCTTCAGGTACGCGGATGTGCGCGGCTTCGGCCGCGCCGAGCACGCCGATGGCCGCCATGTCACTCATCGCAAGCACGGCCGTCGGGCCGCGCTTGCCCCTGGGAAGCGATTCGAAGGCGCGGGCACCCGCCGCCACCGAGATGCCGGCGACCACCGTCGCCGGCTCGGGCGCGCCCCATTCGGCGATCGCCTTGCGGTAGCCAGCGAGGCGTCTGGTCACCGAAGGGCTCAGGTCCTTTTGCGCACGCACCGGAGGCAAGACGAGGATGGCGATGCGGCGGTGGCCAAGCTCGAGCACGTGTCGGGCCGCCATGTCGGCGCCGCCTTCGTCGTCGATGTTGACGGCCGGGTGGCCGTCCGAAGCTTCCGAGTCGACCATCACGTTCGGAATGCCGATGCGGTCGAGGACGCGGACGGCGCTGTCTTCTGGGCTCAGCCCGAGGCTGATGAACCCGTCGACGCTTACCTGGCGGATCGCGTGCTCCAGCGATCCATCGAGGGGCGGCACCAGCAGCAGCGTCAGGTCATGCTCGTCGCACAGCTCGCCCAGGCCCTGGATGAGCTCGCTCACAAACGGATTGCCGAACACCGTCGCGAGGCGCTGAGGAATGAGCAACCCGATGGTTCCGCTTCGCTTCGTCGAAAGGGCGCGCGCCGCGGGGTGCGGCGTGTAGCCAAGCTCCAGGGCGACGCCGAGAACGCGTTCCCGCGTCGCCTGACCCAGACGGTCCGGGTTGTTGAACGCGAAGGAGACGGCCGTCTTCGAGACGCCGGCGGCCGACGCCACGTCAGCGATGGTGACCCGGGACACCCAACCAGGCTCCAGGCACTAGGCGATCTCCCTAAATCGCATCGGTAAACCGCTTTAGTAAAGCGGTTTATGGGTGGATGCTATTCGGTCTCGACGGGCCTGTCAAGATCGGATTTCCGTCGACGCGAAACCCGCGGCTTTCCAGACACCGGGTCCCACCTGACCTCGGCGTCGTCGACGAGCAACGCCTGGAGGAGGCTTTCGGCGGACTCACCGGCGGCCGGCTCGGCGCCGTCACCGTTGGACGGTCGTTCAGGCTCGATCAAGACTTCTCCATGCGTGTCAGCGGGCTTATGAGGGCGGGATCGACCTTGGGCTTCCGGTCATACGTGGCGAGGCCGTTCTGCTCCTGCTCGACGTCGGTCAGCTGCGTGTAGCAGAAGCCCTGGACCGGGCCCCCTCGCATGAGCGCGTCGAGCAGCGTCTCGTACTCGCGCAGGAAAGCCTCGCTGTCGGGGACATCGTGGTATCCCCACCCCTTCGACGCGTTGAATGCGACGCCCCCGAACTCTGTGACGAGGACGGGCTCGCCCCGGTAGGAGAAGCCCGGGTCATACGGATCGTGACCCTCTGCCTTGGCGGTCAGAGCAGTCTCGGTCGAGCGAAAGTGCTCGGCGAGCTTTGCCCCTGGCGAGTAGTCGTGGATCGTGCAGAGGTCTGTGAGCGCCTGGTGCCATCCATCGTTGGAGACGACCGGCCGCGTGCCGTCCAGCTCGTGCGTCATGCGATAGAGGCGAACCAGAAAGTCATCCCGCATGGCGGCGTCGATGTCGCCGAGGCCGAAGCTCTCATTGGCCGGAACCCAGGTGACTACACACGGGTGGTCGCGGTGCAGGCGAACGACCTCGGTCCATTCCCGCATCAGACGGTGCTCCGCCTCAGGCGAGTGTGCATGGAAGCTCGGCATCTCCGACCAGACGAGGAACCCGAGGCGGTCGGCCCAATAGAGCCAGCGCGGATCCTCGACCTTCTGGTGCTTGCGCGCCCCGTTGAACCCGAACGCCATCGCGAGCTCGATGTCGGCCTTGAGCGCCTCGTCCGACGGCGCGGTCATCAGTCCTTCGGGGAAGTAGCCCTGGTCGAGCACCAGGCGCTCGACGATGGGCTCGCCGTTCAGCCAGACGCGCCCGTCTCTCTCTTCGATCTTGCGCAGACCGAAGTACGTTTCGACGCGGTCGTCGCCGGCGGTTACCTCGACGTCGTACAGCGCGCCGGGCCAGCTCGCCTTGCGTTCGAGTCGCAGGAATCCGCGACCCTCGCCCGACCAGGTACCAACCTGGTCGCCGTCCAGGCTCACGACCACTCGAGCCTCGCCGCCGCCCTCGAGCTCGAACTGCAGGACGCCGTGGTCGAAGTCGGGTTGGAGGCGGACCCCCTTGATGGGCCGGGCGGGCAGTGGTTCGAGCCAGACCGTCTGCCAGATACCCGTGGTCGGCGTGTAGAAGATGCCCTCGCCTTTCTCCTTCCAGTGCTGCTTGCCACGGGGAATGGTCTTGTC
>DATEHC010000173.1:0-6705 GCA_035279785.1 Candidatus Dormiibacterota bacterium | reverse complement strand
CTTCTTGAACTCAGCGTCGAAGGCGCCTGAGATACCGACGCCGAAGACGGTGCTGTCGTCGAGGATGCCGACGGTCTTGATGCCGAGCTTGTTGTAGAAGTAGTCGGCCATCGCCGGGCCCTGGTAGTCGTCGGTCGTGACCACGCGCCAGTAGTTGTTGGGGTTGCCGTTGCGAAGGTCAGCCGCGTGGTAGCTGCACGCGGGCAGCGGCGGCTTCTGCTCCTTGGTCAGGCACGGGTTCGTGTTGGACGGGCTGATCATCACGAAGTGCTGCGGGGCAGCAATCGGGATCTCGGCCTTGGCGACCGCGGAGTTGTACGGGCCGATCATGCCCAGGAACTTGGAGTCGCCGAGCATGCTCTGGACGTTCTGGACGCCGGCGTCCGCCGAGTAGGCGCCCTGGACGCAGTCGTCGAAGCTCTGGTACGAGAAGTTGTAGCCGTTGATGCCGCCGTTGCTGTTTACCTGGTCGACCGCGAACTTGACGCCGTTCGCCGTCGACTGGCCGCCTGTGGTGCACACCGGGAGGTCGGAGCCGATCTTGATCGTCCCCTTCGTCCCGCCACCACCACCGCTGCTGTTTCCACCGCAGGCGAAGGCGACCATCAAAGCCATCGAGAGGACTACCAGTCCCCTAGCTCGAACCATAAGGTTCCCCCTTGTGCTGGTTGGGAGGCCATGCGCAAAACCACACCTATGCCTCCCATCACTTGCCGCCCTCTTCCCGGCTTGCGGGGCGAGAGTGCGCCGGCGGCGAGTGCGGCCACATGGGATGGCCGTACTGCTACTCCGAGGCACACTATTGCCTTGCGGGGCCCCCCAAGTCAAGTCGGACTTGAATTCAAATTCCCCGGTCAGTAAGGGAGCCGGCCGCTGTAGTCGATGGCGTCGACCGGTTTCCATGCGATTCGGGGGTCCGAACCCGTGGCCTCGACCACCGACACCACCCGGTTCGTCGTGTCGCCGGCGGCGTCGAAGCCGAGGTTGCCGGTGATCCCGGCCAGCCCCGAGGTCGACGCCACTCTGGCGGTGACATCCGATCGCTGGGGAATCCCGGATCCCGCAGCCCGAAGAGCCGCGTCCAGCGCAGCGTACACGACGGCTGTTGCGTCGTACGCGACAAGGGTGTAGGGCCCGTAGTCGGACGTTTTGCCGAAGGTCGCCCTGAACTCACGGACCGTGGCCGCTGCGTCCGGGCGGGCGGCGGCGTCGACGATCGGGACCGTGGCGAAGATCCCCGCGGCGTTGCCACCTGCGGCGGAGACGCACGCCGGGTCCTCGGCCACGCCGTCGGCGCCGAGAAACGGGGTTGCCTCGCCCGGCGGGAACACGCCCGACATCTGCGCCCGCACCGCGCAGCCGCCCGCTTGAGTTGCTCCGCCGTAATAGATCGCCTGCGCGCCCGCGTCCTTCATCGACTTGAGAAATGCCGTCGCCGACGGGTTCTTCGGATCGAGCTCGAGCCGGCCAAGCACGGTTCCGCCGAGGGTGGCGAACCGCGCCGAAAACGCGTACGCGAGGCCCTGGCCGTACGCCTCGTTGTCGGAGACGATGCCGGCGCGCAGCAAGTGCAGCTTGTGGAAGGCGAAATCCGCAGCGGCCGCAGCCTGCAGCTCGTCGGTGGTTGTGAGCCGGAAGAAATTGTTGATCTTCTGCGGCCGAAGCGCCGACGCGGCGGGAAGGCCGGCTTGCCTGCACGTGATCGGCGTTCGCGCAGGATTCAGCCGCGCGGGCGTGAAGATGTCGCGCGTCAGGCAGGGGTTGCTGGTGGCAGGGCTGACCATGGCGAGGCCGGATGCGTTCGCCACCGGGATCTCGAGGCGCGCGACCGCTGCGTCGAACGGTCCGACCATCGCCAGGACCTTCGGATCGGTGAGGAACGCGCGCACGTTGGCGGCGCCGAGATTCGGATCCGCGGCGTCGTCAGCGGTGCGCAGCGAGACGTCGTAGGCGCCGATGCGCGGGTGCCGATGCACATAGAACCGAATCCCGAAGAGCGCCGGCTGCGCGGCGCGGGCCTCGGGGCCGGTCAACGGCAGGTCGACGCCGATGCGGATGATGTCGTGGCTCGAGGCGGCGGAAGAGCTCCCAAGGCAGGCGCTGAGGAGAACGCATGCGGCCGCAGCGGCGGCCCACCCCAGCCGTTTCACGACGGAGAGGATGACAGCCCCTACGCACTTCCACCAGTACGTATACTCTGCATTCCTTCTGGCCCCTAGCCACGTCATGGGAGCACGCCGTTGAAAGCCGACACCAGCGAACACCTCAAGCCACGCTCGCAGTACGCGGACGATGCCGTGCAGCTCGCGATCTCGGGCAAGTGGGAAGAGGCCGTCAAGCTGAACCGCTTCATCATCGACAACTTCGGCGCCGATGAGGAGGCGCAGAACCGCCTCGGCAAGGCGCTCTCCGAGCTCGGCAAGCTGAAGGAGGCCAAGGCGTCCTACGAAGCCGCGCTCAAGCTCAACCCCATGAACTCGATAGCCAAGAAGAACGCTGCGCGCATCAATGCGCTGCTGCACCAGAAGGAAGGGCTGAAGGTCGGCGGCACCAAGGTCGACCTGAACCTGTTCGTCGAGGAGATGGGGAAGACCGTGATCACGACGGTCGACGTGCCGGCCAGCGCCGACATCTCGTCCAAGGTCGCGGCTGGCGACGTCGCGGAGCTGCGCATCGAAGGCGACGGCATCGTCGCCGAGACGTCGCGCGGGGTCCGCGTCGGCGCGCTCGAGGCCAAGCTCGCGCGGCGCCTGATCAAGTTCATGCGCGGCGGCAATCGCTACCAGGCGGGCGTCACATCCGCCGAAGGCAACACGGTAAAGCTGATCGTGCGCGAGACCTACCAGGATCCGCACTTCGCCGGCAAGCCCAGCTTCCCGATGCGGCGCAAGCGTGAGGTCGAGTTCCGGCCTTACACGAAGGAAAGCCTGATCACGCGTGGGGTCGGAGCTTTCGCGGATGACGAGGAAGGCGAGGAGCCCATCGTGGAGGCCGCCGAGAGCGACGACATAGAAGAAGGTATGCACGCGGTCGAGGACGAGGGCGAGGCGATCGACTTCTCCGAGGACGCTGACGGCGATACGGAGGACGAAGACGAAGATGAAGGCTGACCCGCGCGGTCAGCAGGCCGCGGCCCGGAGGTTTCTTCACCGGAGCTAGACCCTCGGTGAGGCAGCGCCGCTCCGACGCCCGCTCCGCGGACGCCCTCGCGGGCCTTAGTGGTGTCACGGGTTTTCGCGACCTCCTCCCTCTCGAGGCCGAGATCCTGCGCGAGGCACAGGAGTCGCTCCTTGCCGAGATGCGTCGGTGGGGTTATCGCCACGTGATCACTCCGCTCGTCGAGAGCATGGACGTCCTCGACCTCGGTCTCGGTTCTGAATCGCGCCGCCGCCTCTTCAAGTTCACCGATTCGCAAGGCGATGTCGTCGCGCTCGTTGGCGAGCGCACCGTGCCCGTGGCGCGGCTCGTGGCCGGCAAGCTGCGTGGCGCGGCGTTCCCGCTTCGCCTTTGCTACGCGGGTCCGGTGCTCTCCACCGATGACGCGCGGTTTCATCAGCGACGCGAGACCTACCAGGTCGGAGCCGAGCTCATCGGCGCCGCCGGACCGGTCGCCGATGCCGAGGTGATCGCCCTCGCGGCCCGCTCGATGGAGGCGACCGGCATCCGCCGGTATCAGATCGACGTCGGTCACGCCGAGTTCTTCCACGGGATCATGGACGCGGTCCGGCTGCCGGACGACGTCAAGGCCGCGGTTCGGGCGGCGCTGGCGGCGCGTGACTTTGTCGCGCTCGAAGCTCTTCTCGAAGGGACGCCGCTGAAGTCGGCGGAGCACGAGCTCCTCCTCCGCTTCCCGGCGTTACGCGGCGGGCCGGAGATCCTGGAGGCGGCCGGCGGCCTGGTGCGCAATCGGCGCTCTGAAGCTGCGCTGTCGGAGCTGGCCCGCGTTCGCGAGCTGCTGACGGTGCACGGCATCGGCGACGTCGTGGTCCTCGACCTGGGCGCGATCCGCGACTTCGACTACTACACGGGAGTGATCTTCGAGGGCTACGGTCCCGACTTCGGACGGCCGGTCGCGCAGGGAGGGCGATATGACACGCTCCTCGAACGGTTCGGGCGGCCGGCGCCGGCGACGGGCTTCATGATCCAGCTCGACCTCGTCGCCGAGATGCTGACGAGAGGATCCGCCCTGCCGCGCATCGATGCGGCGCTCGCATGGTCCGGCGACGGCCTGCGCACAGCACTGCGCCTTGCCTCGACGCTGCGTCTATTCGGAATGCGGGCGATCGTGGACACCGAGCCGCGCAGCGCGGCAGATGCGAAGGCATGGTGGCACGCTACCGCCGCCGCCAACCTCATCCACTGCGCGAGCGACGCCAGGGCTTCGTGGACATCGCCCGGCAAGCGCGCAAAGAGACTTCCGCCGGAGCAGGTCGCTGCGCGCCTGGCGGGAGGCGGGCTGTGACCGTCTCCATCGCCATCCCCACCGGCGCGCTCACCTCGGGTGCGCTCGCGCTGTTACGAAAAGCAGGGCTGGCGGACCTGAGCGCGGACGACCTCGGCCGGCGGCTCCTCGTCGATGCGCCCGACCTGCGGGTGATCCTCGTCCGCCCGCTCGACGTTCCCGCGTACGTCGATCACGGCGCGGCCGACCTTGGCATCGTCGGTAAGGACGTCCTGTGGGAGTCGCCCGGCTTGCACTACGAGCTCGTCGACCTTGGGTTCGGCGGCTGCAGGCTCGTGCTCGCGGTCCCGGACGATTCACGCCTCGACGGCGCCGACACGTGGCCGCCGCTGATGCGGGTGGCAACGAAGTACCCACGCACGACGACCAGATGGTTCGAGGGCCGCGGCCAGGCGGTCGAGCTGGTCCGGCTGCACGGCTCGGTCGAGCTCGCGCCACAGGTCGGCCTGGTCGACGCCATCGTCGACCTCACCGCAACCGGACGAACGTTGCGTGAGAACCGTCTGCGCGTCGCGGGAGTTCTCGGCGAGTCGACCGCGCGTCTCATCGCGAACCAAGCGAGCATGAAGACCCGGACCGCGGCGGTGCAGTCGGTCGTGTCGAGGCTTCGCGAAGCGACGTGACGGTTCGGAGATTCGACGTCGCGTCGTGGCTCGACTCGCCGATGTCCCGGCGACGGTTCGACCTCTCTCGCTTCGGTGCCGAGCGTGCGGTCGTCGCTGAAATCTGCGCGCAGGTGATGACAGGCGGCGATGAAGCGCTGCGCGAGCTCAGCCAGAAATTCGACGGCTGGTCGCCGGGGCTGGGAGAGACGTTCGAGGTTCCCCCCGCCGATGTGAAACAAGCCGTCGACCGCATCGACAGCCGCGATCTGTCCGCGCTCGAGCTCGCGGCGCGGCGAATCCGGGAGTTTCACGAGCGCCAGGTCCAGCCGCCGTCCGTCGGATCGCCTGGGCTCAAGCTCCTCACGCGACCGGTCCGGCGCGCCGGCGTCTACGCGCCGGGCGGTCGCGCCGCGTATCCGTCGACGGTGCTGATGACGGCCATCCCCGCGCGGGTCGCCGGCGTTGAAGAGGTTGTGCTCGCAACCCCGCCGCGGGCCGACGGCAGCGTCCCCGCCGGGATCCTAGCTGCCGCCCATGTCGCCGGCGTCGACGCCGTGTATCGGGTTGGCGGGGCGCAGGCCATCGCGGCGTTCGCGTACGGAACGGCCTCGATCCCGCGCGTCGACGTCGTCGCCGGGCCGGGCAACATCTACGTGACCCTCGCCAAGAAGGAGGTCTTCGGCTCTGTCGGCGTGGACGGAATCGCGGGGCCGACCGAGGTGGTGGTGCTGGCCGACGCGAGTGCACGTCCTGACTTCGTGGCCGCGGACCTGGCGGCGCAGCTCGAGCACGACCCGCTTGCCTGGGGTGTCCTGATCACGGATTCCTTGCAGGTCGCGGACCGCGTGGTCGAGGAGCTCGAGGACCTGGTGCGCGGACTGGAGCGAGCGGAGATCATCCACGCGGCCACCTGCTGCGTCATCGTTGCCGACGACATGGACCAGGCTGTCGACCTCGCCAACGATTTCGCCCCGGAGCACCTGCTCGTCGTCGCGGCCGACGCCGAACGGCTCGCGTCGAGGGTTCGGAACGCCGGCGCGGTTTTCGTCGGACCGTTCTCCACGGTGCCGCTAGGCGACTACGTGGCGGGCCCGAACCACACGCTGCCGACATCCGGCGCGGCGCGTTTCGCGTCGCCGCTCGGCGTGCACGCGTTCCTCAAGCGCACGAGCGTGCTGAGCCTCAACCGCGGCGACCTCGAGGATCTACGGGACGCGACGGTTCGCCTTGCGGCTCTCGAAGGCCTCGGCGCGCACGCCCATGCAGTGGAGGTGCGGCTTGAGTAGGCGAGCCTCGATCACGCGCAAGAGCAAGGAGACGCAGCTCAAAGCCACCGTCGACCTCGATGGACGAGGACGAGCGGAGGTGTCGACCGGCCTCGATTTCCTCGACCACATGGTCGAGCAGCTCGCGCGGTACGCGAGTTTTGACCTGCGCTTTCGCGGCGCCGGCGACGTCGCCGTCGATCCTCATCACCTGGTCGAGGACGCCGGCATCGTCATCGGGCAGGTGATTTCGGAGGCGCTCGGCGATCGCGCCGGGATCAACCGCTTCGCGGCGGCCTACGCGCCGCTCGACGAGTCGCTCGCGCGCGTGGTGGTCGATCTCGGCCGCCGGCCGTTCCTCTCTTACAACGTG
>DATEHC010000172.1:0-3254 GCA_035279785.1 Candidatus Dormiibacterota bacterium | reverse complement strand
AGATGGATCCCCGACGATGGTGTCGAGCTCGATCAAAGCCATGGCCGCGATCGAGTTCTCGGCAATGGGCTTGATCCGCTCGTCCAGGCGGCCGAGGTCCTCTCCGCCCGCGTGGTCGAAGTAGCCTCCGAGCTCCTTGTCCGCATACCGCTCCTCGAGATGCTCGGCGAGGTCGAGTGCGATCTCGAGGCGGTTCGAGCGCACGGCCGTCCACATCGACCACACCTGGTCTCCTAGCTGGCCTCCAACGCCATCCGAGTGCGACATGCCCTCGCCTTTGCGGTAGGCGCGCGCGAACAGCGAGTCGAGCAAGGGCTCGACGTCGAGCCCCGCGTCCATGTATGCGATCGCGAGCGCCGCGTTCCACGCCGTGTACACACGCCGGTCGACAAACGGTGGCGTGAGCTTCGACCGCCCCTCGGCGTCGAGCGAGTAGTAGTGCTCATCGGCGTCCTGACTTCCGCCGTACAACGCGGTCGCCGGATCGCGCAGCACGCGGTCGAGATATGCGGTCGTCTGCTTCAACTCCTCGGTCATGCCGGCGAGCGCCAGTGCGTGGACGAGCCCGGCGTGGTCCTCGAGCATCTTCTCGAAGTGGGGGACGCTCCAGTCCTGCGTCGTCGAGTAGCGGAAGAAGCCGCCCTCGACCTGGTCGTAGGTACCGCCGCCGGTCATCTTCACGAGCGTGTGCGCCACCATCCCGCGCAGCGATTCGTCGGCGCGCAGCGCCGATTGCTCGAGCAGAAGCAGGAGCGCGTCGGTCTGCGGGAATTTCGGTGCGCCGCCGAACCCGCCGTATTCGGGGTCGTACGCGGCCTTGACGGCGTCGAGCACGGAATCGACGAGGCCCGGATCCAGCGAGCCCGCGCTGCGCGCGACCATCGACGAGGCGCGCTTTCGCGCCTCGAGGACGCGGCTCGCGATGTCGGCCTGGTTGTTGCGGTAGTAGTCGGCGATGCGAGCGAGGGCGCTTGCCATCTGGTCCGGCGGCAGGTAGGTGCCGCCGGTGAGGAGGTCGCCTGTCGAGGTGAGAAACGCGGTCGTCGGCCAGCCGCCCATGTTGTAGCGCTGGTTGATGTCCGGCCGGACATCGTTGTCGACCCGTATGGGCACGTAGTCGCGGTTGATCAGATCGATGACACCCTGTTGCGAGTACGTGGTCTCGTCCATGACGTGGCACCAGTGGCACCAGACCGCGGAGATGGAAAGAAGGATCGGCTTGCGTGCCGTCCGCGCCTCGTCGAAGGCGTGTTGCGACCACGACCGCCAGTGAACTTCCGACGCGCGGTTGGGGCGAGGCGAGAAGTGAAACTCGGACGCGGCGTCGGCCATCGGTTGAAGGTTACGATGAGGTCGTGATCTCGACCAGCGCTGTAGACGCGTACATCGAAAAGCATTCGCGTCGATTCGTCGACGAGCTCAAAGAGCTCTGCTCCTTTCCCAGCATCTCCAACCACGGCCGCGACGCGATCCAGCCGGCGCGCGACTGGCTGGCCGGCCGCCTGACGAAATTCACCGACCGCGTCGAGACGCTCGAAGCAGGCGGAATGCCCGCCCTGTACGCCGAGGTCAAGGGCGCGGGGCGGCGCAAGCTCCTGCTCTACCAGCACTACGACGTGCAGCCGGTCGATCCGATCGAGCTGTGGAGCTCGCCGCCGTTCGAGCCAACCGAGAAGGACGGCCGTATCGTCGCCCGCGGCGTCGCCGACGACAAGGCCGACGTGATGGCGCGCATCCACGCGCTGGAGACCCTGAAGGAGCTGGGCGAGATCCCCGTCACCCTGCGCTTCCTGATCGAGGGTGAGGAGGAGATCGGCTCCAAGAGCTTCGAGAAGATCGCGCACGACCACGCCGACAAGCTGCGAGCCGACGGCTGCCTGTGGGAGTCGGGGTCCTCCTTCGACGACGCCGGCCGGCCAACCGTCCAGTTCGGCTGCCGCGGCCTCGTGTACGTCACATTGCGCGTGAAGCTGCTCGACTTCGACCAGCACTCGGGCTACGCCTCGATTTACCCGTCGGCCGCGATGTACCTCATCGCCGCGCTAGCGAGCCTGCGCGACCGCGACATGAACATCAAGATCGAAGGCTTCTACGACAAGGTCGTCAAGCCCACCGAGGCCGACCGCCGGATGATGGCGACCATCGACCCCGAGGTCGAGAAGCGGCGCAAGCTCGTCGGGTTCGACAAGCTCGTGCGCGACCCCAAACCGGAGCAGGTCGTCGAGCAGATGCTGTTCTTGCCGACCTGCAACATCGCCGGCGTGACCACCGGTTACCAGGGTCCCGGCTCGAAGACGGTTCTGCCCGCCGAGGCGACCGCGAAGCTCGACTTCCGGCTGATCCCCGACCAGGACCCGGAGGAGATTCGACAGCTGCTGCGCAGGCACCTCGACCGGCACGGTTTCGAGAAGGTCGAGATCCTCGAGGGCGAGGGCGAGAAGCCGGCGCGGTCCGACCCAAGCTCCGCGGTGGGACGCGCGATGATCGAGACGGTGCGAGAGATGCACGGGGAGCCGGTGCTGTGGCCGTTCATGCCCGCCACTGGCCCGATGCACCCGGTGGTCGCCGATCTGGGCGTGCCCACGGTGCTGCCGGTGGGCGTCGGGAGGCCGGACAACCGCATCCACGCGCCGAACGAGAACATCCACGCCGCCGACTACATCAACGCGGTGCGCCTGATGTGCCGCGTGTGGGAGCGCTTCGGCGGGAGCTGATGGAGAAGCTCACAGACAAGCTCTTCACCGTCAAGTACAACGAGGACACCGGCAAGCCGCACATCGAGATCGTCAACCAGAACGTGTGCCTGTCGAAGTGCACGGGGAAGTACTGCACGCACTTCTGCCCGGCCGGCGTCTACGAGTGGAACGAGGAGCAGAAGAAGACCCTCGTGAGCTTCGGTAACTGCATCGAGTGCGGCGCCTGCTCCATCGGCTGCCCTTTCGACAACATCTCGTGCCACTCGCCACGGGGTGGGTACGGGGTGCGCTACCAGCACGGCTAGGAGGGCGCGACTTGCCGGATAGTCCGGACTATCCGGGGTTTCCGCCTCCAAAAAGCACGGATAGGCGCGACTATCCGGGGCTTCCGCGATCGTAGGAATACAGCCCCCGCTCGGCATACTTCCTATGGAGGCAGTGAGCGACTACGACGTGATCATCGTGGGGGGCGGTCCGGCCGGGTTGGCGGCCGCGCTCTACACCTCCCGCCTGAACCTGAAGACGGTCATCCTGGAACGCGGCCCGCTGGGCGGCCAG
>DATEHC010000171.1:0-6020 GCA_035279785.1 Candidatus Dormiibacterota bacterium | reverse complement strand
AGGACGTCGGTGAAACCTCCGGTCGACGCGCCGATGTCCGCGCACACACGGCCTGCCGGATCGACGCGAAACCGATCGAGGGCGGGCGCGAGCTTCAGCGCCCCGCGGCTCGCATACGAAGGCTCGGTCTCGACCGCGATCGAGGCGTCGGCGCTGACCGACCTGTCCGGTCGCCTCACCGTCTCCCCCGCCACCCGCACCTTGCCCGCGAGGATCAGCGCCTGCGCGCGCTCGCGGGATTCGGCCAGGCCCGACTTCGCCACCAGCACGTCGAGGCGCGGCATCGTGCCTACAGGATCAGGCCGACGATGAAGCCGATGACGGCGCCGACCAGCACTTCGGTCGGCGTGTGTCCGAGGAGCTCGCGCAGTCGCGCCTCCTGCACGCCTCGCATGTGCACCAGGTCCTCGACCAGGCGATTGAGCACCTCGGCCTGGCGGCCGGCCGCGCGGCGAAGTCCCGCGGCGTCGTACATGACCACGAACGTGAAGATAAGCGCGATCGCGAAGGGAGCGGAAGCCAGGCCCGAATATTTACCGACCGCCGTCGTCAGGCCCATGACGATCGCGCTGTGGCTGCTCGGCATGCCGCCGGTCTCCGCGAGCACGCGGAGGTTCAAGCGCCGCTGGCGGACCGAGCTAAATGTGACCTTCGCGGCCTGCGCGATCGCCCAGGCCACGATCGGGGCGAGGAGGTACCTCACTGGGTGAGCAATTGTGCGGTTTCGCCGGCTCGATCCCTCAGCTCTGCCAATTTCCCCTGCGCTTCCGCCAGGAGCGTCACAGCCCGCTGGTGGGCGGAGACCAGCTCCTCCAGCGGCGCGCTTCCATCCGCCAGCCTGGAGATGGACTTCTCCAGCTCGGCCAGCAGATCGTCAAGGGAACGTTCGCCGAGCTCCTTGCTCCCCTCGGCGTGGGAAAGCTCGCTCACGTTGCGGTCGCCGCCACGCGGCCGAGAATCCCGTTGACGAACCGTCCCGCCTCCTCGCCCGAGAAAGTCTTGGCCAGCTCGATCGATTCGTTGATCGCGGCCTTGGTCGGCACCTTGCGGTCGATGGCGATCTCGTAGACGGCGATGCGAAGGATCGCGCGATCCACTTTCGCCATCTGCTCGAGCCGCCAGTGCTCGGACGCCTCCGCGAGGATGGCATCAAGCCTCTCCTGGTTTTGCAGTACCCCCTGCACCAGCTCGCGCGCGAAGGTCGTGATCTCCTCGCTTGCCCCGTTCTCGGCCGCGTGGTAGCGCAGCACCTCTTCAGGATCATCACCAGTGCCTTCGAGCTGAAAGAGGACCTTGAGGGCCAGCTCCCTCGCCTGGTGGCGCTTGCCGACCGCGATCCGCCGAGAAGGCTTAGGTCGCGAAGGCGACGCTCGAAACGAAGACATTCACCTCGCCGACCTCGAGACCCAGCATGCGCTCCGTCGCCTCGACGACGTTCGCCTGCACGCCCGCGGCGACGTCCGCGAGCCGGGCTTCCGAATCGACGGTGATGAACACCTCTAGATGGATGGAACGATCGCCCTCGATGTGCACCCGAACTCCGCGGTGGGCAGCCTGCCGGCGCACGAAATCGCCGAAATGACGCGCCGCCGCCTCGTCCATCCCCTCCACACCTTCGACCTCGCACGCGGCCAGCGCGGCGATGCTCGCGATCACCTCGTTGGCCACACGAACCGCCCCAAGCGAACCGTTCTCACTCATTACTGGCTGATCTTAGGCGCTGGAACCCAGGCTCGGGGGATGAACCGCTTTACGCACGTTCGACGTAGCTGTGATCGCGCGTGTCGACACGAATCACGTCTCCCGACTGGATGAACAGCGGCACCTGGATCGTCGCGCCGGTCTCGAGCTTCGCCGGCTTGGTCCCACCGCTGACCGTGTCACCCTTGAATCCGGGGTCGGTCGAGGTCACGCGGAGGTCGACGTTGATCGGCAGCTCCACCCCGATGAGGCGGTCGTCGTAGCGCTGCAGGAAAACGGTGCTGCCTTCTTTCAGCAGCGGCAGCACGCTCTCGAGCATGTCGGCATCGACTGGAACCTGGTCGTACGTGCGGCTGTCCATGAAGTAGTGGTGCGTGCCGTCCTCGTAGAGGTAGGTTGCCTCGTCGCTGTCGATGCGCACGAGCCGGAATTTTTCGCCGGTCTTGAAGCTCTGCTCGTATATCGAGCCGGTCAAGACGTTGCGCAGCTTGGCCTTGATCACGGCCGGCTGCCGCGCCATCTTGATGTGCTCGACGCTGACGATGGACACGAGCTGCCCGTCATGCTCGAACATCGTCCCGTTGCGGAGATCGCCTGAGGAGATCATTTCTCTTCTTTCGCCAAAAACTCCAGCGCCAACGCGTATCCATCGAAACCGAGGCCGGCGATCACACCTCTCGCGGCGCGCGCCGTCACGCTGCGCGAGCGCCACTCCTCGCGCGCGTGGATGTTGGAGATATGTACCTCCACGACTGGAAGCGCGAGAGCCTGCAAGCAATCGTAGAGGGCGAGCGAGTAATGCGACAAGGCCGCGGGGTTGAGGACGATTCCAACCGAGCCCGGCGCCTCGGCGTGGAGGTAGTCGATGATGGCCCCCTCGCTGTTGCTCTGGAAGAAGCTGACCTCCATCCCCAGCGCCTTCGCTTTGGCCTCGACCACGCCTTTGAGGTCCGCGAGCGAACGCGTTCCGTAGATGTGCGGCTCGCGTTTGCCGAGCAAGTCGAGGTTTGGACCGTTGACGACCACGACTTTTTTCACGAGAGCGACTTCGTCACGACCCGGCGCACCAGCGCGCTCGGGACCTGGTGGCCGATCTCGGCGTGACCGATGCGCCGGGGCATGACCCACGCGACTCTTCCGCGGCGCGCCTTCTTGTCGAGTGCGATCGCTTGCAGCACGCGGTCCGGCTTGGCGTGGGGTGGCCGGTCAGGGAGGCCGAACGCCTCGAGCAGCGCGTCCTGGGACTCGACCAGGCGCTTGCTGCAGAGCTCCATCGAAAGCGCGATGCGGGCCGCCACCCGCATCCCAAACGCCACGGCACGGCCGTGCGTGATGCGAAAACCGGTCGCGGCCTCGAGCGCGTGTCCGGCGGTGTGGCCGTAGTTGAGGATGGCGCGCGGGCCGCGATCCCTTTCGTCCTTGGCGACCACGAGCGCCTTTGCGGCCACGCAGCGAAAGACGACCCGCTCGACCATCGAAAGGTCCTGCTCGAGCAGACGTGGCGCGTTGCGCTGAAGCAAATCGAAGAGTCCGCGGTCCATGGCGACGGCGTACTTTACAACCTCGGCGAAGGCATCCCGGAAGTTCGGCACTGGGAGCGTTTCGAGGGCGCTCAGGTCGGACACGACGGCCGCCGGCTGCCAGAAAGCGCCCACGGCGTTCTTGGATCGCCGCCCGTTCACGCCGGTCTTGCCGCCGATGCTGGAGTCCACCATCGCCAGCAGCGTCGTGGGCACCGCCACCAGGCGGATGCCCCGCTGCCAGATCGCCGCCGCGAAACCCGCGAGGTCCCCGACCGTGCCTCCGCCTACCGCGATGACGCATCCTCCCCGGTCGATCTGCTCGCGCTCGAGAAACGCGAGGACGCTTTCGAGCTGGGTCATCGACTTCGACCGCTCGCTCGCCGGGATGGAGTGGATCGCCGTCTTCAGGCCCGCCCGCTTGATCGCCTTGGCGACCTTGTTCGCATAGGGGCGGACGTTGGTGTCCGTGACGATCGCCGCGCCGGTGGGGTTGAGCCGCGAGATCACGTCGCGCAGCTCGCGTGACATGTTGGTCCCGATCAGCACGGGGTAGCCGCCTGACGAAGAGTCGAGGATCAGGCGGACCACAGCTTGAGCACCTCGTCAGCGACCACCCGCGGAGCCCTCGTCCCGTCCACCCGATATGTCGCCTCCTCGTAGCGCGGCCGCCGTTTCTCGAGCAGCGCCTCGACCTCGGCCGCGTTGCGGTTGAGGATGAGCGGCCTGCCGTGGACGTGCCGGATACGTTCCCAGATCACCGCGAACGGCACCTCGAGGTAGACGCTTGTCGCGTTCTCGGAGAGCAGACGCCAGTTGTCGTCGTCCATGACGACGCCGCCGCCGAGCGCAACGACCGCGCCCGGCTTGAGCACGGTCGGAAGCGCGGACTTCTCGAAAGCGCGGAAGGCGTCCTCGCTGTGGGTAGCGAAGATCTCGCCGATCGACATCCCAGCCTTGTCCTCGACCATGGTGTCGAGGTCGAAGAACTGCGCGTGGGAGGCCTGAGCAACGAGCGCGCCCACGAGGGTCTTACCGGCACCCATGAAGCCAAGCAGCGCGAGCGGCCTGCGGTCGGAAATGACCTAGACGCCGCTTGGGTTGGCAGGCATCGGGGCGCTCGCCGGCGCCGCCGGCACTCCGCCGCGTCGCTTTTCGGACATGACGAAGACCTGGTCGCGAAACTCGCCAGGCTTCGGCAGGTACTGCAGGACCTCCGCGCCCTCCGCCCCGGCTGCGTCGACCTCGACGCGCCCGTAGCCGAAAATCCGGCCGATCAGCGTCTGGCGCGTGCTGCAGTCCTGCACGCGGTCGATCGGGATGATCTTCTCCTGGCGGCTGAACACGCCGGTCTGGATCATGATCCGCTGGTCGGTCAGCGTGTACACGATCGACTGCCAGCTGATCCACACGACGATGAGCCAGATCAGCGCGAGAGCGAGTACCCCAAGGCTGAGGAACGTGCGCAGGTGCGGGACGTAGATCCCGGCCTGGATGTTCGGGCTCAGCAGCGTGACGTCGAGGATGGCGACCGCGAGGACCAGGACCGCCGGCAGGAAGACGCTGCCCGCGACGGTGATCCAGTGGGGATGATTTTTCAGAACGAGGTTCTCACCGGGGAGGAGCTTGCTCATGGCGCCGTATTCTCCCGCAATTACGGCAGCTGGAGGAGCACGAGGAGAGCCCCCGCCGCCAGGTACGGGCCGTAGGCGATCGTCCCCTTGAGGGAGCGGTGGACGACGATGAACGTGATCGCGCCGACCGACGCCAGAACAACTCCGTAGAAAAGCGCCGTCACGGTGTACGGCCAGCCGAGCAGCAGGCCCATGAACAGCACCAGCTTCACGTCGCCGAAGCCGAGCGCTTCGGCCTTGAAGATTGCCGCGCCCAGGAACGCGAGAAGCAAGAACAGCAGGCCGGTGCCGATGCCGACGATGAGCGCGTCCGCGACCGGCCGCTCCAGGACCAGGCCGTTGCCGGAGAGCGTCCCCCCCGGCCACCAGGGCTTCCCGAGGACGGCCAGGGCGAGCGCGAGGATCATCGATGGAAAGATCACGCGGTCGAGGATCAGGTGGTACTCGAAGTCGAAGAAGATCACCTGCACGAGCACCAGCACGAAGATGCTGCGCACGACCAACACCGGGAACGAGGTGATCTCGTAGCCGTAGATCCCGAAAACGATTGCGCTCAGCACTGGCGGCCCGTACACCTGCCACCACTTGTGACCGGGCTCCAGGTCGCCCTCGAGGATCGCGAGCCTCACCGACCCCCAGCGCACGCCCACGCCGGCAGCGGCGCCCAGGACGGCCCAGAGAGCGGCGATCAGGAACTGGGCGTGCAGGATCACCTGGAGCGGGCGCTCATGGCTGGAGAGTGTCGCGCATCGCATCGAGCGGCGCGCTGCGACCGGTCCACATCAGGAACGCGGCCGCACCCTGCGCGAGCAGGACCTCCCATCCGTCGACGGCTCGCAGACCGAGCGAGCGCGCCTTGCGCACAAGGGGGGTGCCGCCGGTCACGTAAACGAGGTCGATCACGGCACCGCTCTGCGGCAGCGCGGCGGGCCGAAGCGGCATCTCCTCGTGGCGGCCCAGCGGCGTGGCGTTGACCAGCACGTCCGCCGCGCGCGTCAGGCCCGGCACCGAGGGATCGGTCCAGGCCACCGCCTTCCCGGGAAGGTCCGCATCGTCAGGACGGCGGCACACGAACGTCAGCTGCGCGCCTTCGAGCGCCACGGCGCTCGCGCGGGCGGCACCGCCGGCGCCGAGGATCACGGCGCTCGAGCCTTCAGGCTCGACC
>DATEHC010000170.1:0-22510 GCA_035279785.1 Candidatus Dormiibacterota bacterium | reverse complement strand
TCGAAAGGAAGTCCGAGGCGCTGCTCGAGGGTGGCGCCCGTCAGCTGGTCGGCGAAGGCGAGCGTGCGCAACAGAAGGCTCGCGACCAGGTCACGCCGAACGTGCAGGTCTTCGAGCCGTTTTGGAGCCTCGATCGCCCCGGTTACCATCGGCCGGACATATTACATTTCGGAAGCCCCAATTCCGGTCATTACTAGAATCGGTTAAACCGTTGGTGGAGTACGCCGCGCTGGACCTGGAGACGACCGGTCTCGATCCAGCCCGGGACCGGGTCATCGAGATCGGCGCCGTCGCCTTCACGCCCGCCCATGTCACCTCCACGCTCGAGCAGCTGGTTGACCCTGGGCGCGCCGTCCCCGACACGGTCCTGCGCCTGACCGGGATCAAGCAGGAGGAGCTTCGGGGCGCGGCCAGCCCGGAGACGGCGCTCCGCAGCCTGGCCGAATTCCTGCGCGGCCGGCAGCCCGTCGGACACGGTGCCCGCCTCGACGTCGAGTTTCTCGAGTCGGCGGGTCTCTGGGACGAGTCGCAGGAGATCCTCGACACGCTCGACATCGCGCGGATCCTTCTGCCTTCGGCCGGCAGCCACAGCCTGCCGCTCCTCGCGACCGAGATGGGGTTCAATCAGCCGAGGCCGCACCGAGCGCTCGACGACGCGGACGCTACGCGCCAGCTCCTGCTGCGCCTTCGCGAGGAGGCCGTCGGGCTGGACGAGGGCCTCAAGGAGTCGATGCTTGCGCTGGTCGCCCCATACACGTGGGCGGTCGCGCGGTTCTTCGCCGACGCCCTCACCGCGTCAAACCCGAACCCCGAGCCGGCGCCGGCGGTCGAGGTCGAGCCCGCGCGGGTCCGCAAACCGACCGAGCGGGCGCCCGACGACCCGACCGCCGTGGCATCGCTGCTCGGTCCCGAGGGACCGCTGGCGGTCCTGATCCCTGGCTACGAGCACCGCGAGTCGCAGCTGCAGATGCTCCTCGCGGTGGCGCAGATCCAGGCGCGCGGCGGGACGCTCGTCGTCGAGGCCGGCACCGGCACGGGCAAGAGCCTCGCGTATCTGGTGCCGTCCCTGGCCCGAGCCACCGGGCACACCGAGCGGGTCGTGGTCTCGACCAACACCCACACGCTCCAGGAACAGCTCATGAGCAAGGATCTCCCGGCTCTGCGCGACTGGCTGCCATGGGCGTTCAAGGCGGTGCTGCTCAAGGGCCGCTCGAACTACATCTCGCTGCGCCGCTGGCGCCGCTACCTCGCCGAGCCGTGCAAGGACGCCGAGGAGCTGATGTTCAAGCTCAAGGTCATGACCTGGCTGCACACGACCGAGAGCGGTGACCGCTCCGAGATGCGCCTTTACGGCCGCGAAGAGGTGCTGTGGAACCAGGTCGCCAGCGATCCCCTCGACTGCGTCGGTGTCAACTGCACGACCGAGGACTGCTATGTGCACCGGGCGCGGGCGGAGGCCGAGAAGGCCGACCTGGTCGTGGTCAACCACGCACTCTTGCTCGCCGATGCCGAGGTCGGCGGCGGGCTGCTGCCGGAGTACGACCACCTCGTGATCGACGAGGCCCACCACCTCGAGGACGCCGCGACGCGGGGCTTGCGCCAGGAGGCGGACGGTCCGGGACTCATCGCCCTGCTGGAGCGGTTGTCCGGCGGTTTGCTCAGCGGCCTGCAGAAGCAGCCTCACCTTGGCGCGTCCGACGACGCGTTCGGCGAGGCGATACCGCAGGCGACCTCCGCCGCGGCGCGGGTGCGCGAGCTGTTCGGGCTGGCGGACGTGTGGGTTGCGGCTCGCCTGGGCGAGGCGGAGCGCCGCGAAGAGTCGGTTCGCATCACCGCCGCGCTGCGCGACGATGGCGCGTGGGCGGACATTCGGCTGAGCGCGGAGAACACGGTCACATCCCTGACGGCGCTGGACGCGATGCTCCGCAAGGCCGTCGCCGGGGTGCGCGAGTGGCTCGGCGGTGAAGAGCCGGACCAGGGTATTCGCGAGCTCGAGATGATCCGCGGTCGCCTCGACGCGGCGGTCTCGCTTCTCGATGAGGCTCTGCTCCATCCAGATGCGAATCGCGTGTACTGGTTCACGCAGGTATCGCGCGCCGAGAACCTGCTGCTGCGCGCGGCGCCGATCAACGTCGGCTCGCTCCTGCGCGACCGCGTGTACGGCGAGCGACGTTCGACGGTCTTCACCTCCGCGACCCTTGCCGTCGGCGGGACGTTCGACTACTTCAGCTCGCGCGTTGGTTTGGGGCCGGAGATCGAGGAGATGATCCTGCCCTCGCCTTTCGACTTTTATCGCCAGGCGCTCGTGTGCCTCCCGACGGACACACCGCTTCCGGAGGAGGAGGCGTTCGACGGCGCGGTCGAGGAGCTGATCGCCGCGGTGGCCGCCCGCGTCGGCGGCCGGACGCTCGCCCTGTTCACCTCGCACAGGCAGCTCCGCGACGTGCACGCGGCGCTGAAGCAGCGCGTCGACCTCGACGAGGTGCTCATCCTCGGTCAGGGCGTCGACGGGCAGAGGCGGCAGCTGCTCAAGACGTTCGAGGAGGCGGAGCGGCCGCTGCTCCTGGGCACTTCGACGTTCTGGGAGGGCATCGACATCCCGGGCGACCGGCTGAGCTGCGTCATCGTGGTCCGACTTCCGTTTCCTGTGCCGAGCGACCCTGTCTTCGCGGCGCGAGCCGAGCTGGTGCGCGACTCCTTCACACACCTTGCGCTTCCGCAGGCCGCGCTGCGCCTGAAGCAGGGGTTTGGCCGTCTGATCCGGCGCTCGACCGACCGCGGCGCGGTGGTGATCCTCGACAACCGGATCCTCGGCCGCGACTACGGAAAGACCTTCCTGGAAGTGCTCCCGCCGGCATCGCGCTACGTCGGACCCGGCAGGAACATCGCCGATCGAGTGGGTGCGTGGCTCGACTTTTCGTAGTCGCCACGCCGATCGGCAATCTCGAAGACCTCAGCGCGCGGGCCATTCGTGTCCTGAACGAGGTCTCGTCGATCGCCGCCGAAGACACGCGCGTCACCGCCCGCCTGCTGGCAAGGCATGGCATCCGCAAGCCGCTACTCAGCTACCGCGCGCCCGTCGAGCGGCGTGGCCTGCCGAAGGTCATGGCGGCCCTCGACGAGGGCGACGTCGCGCTGGTGAGCGATGCCGGGACGCCGACCATCTCGGATCCAGGCCAGGCGCTGGTCACCGCGGCCTGGGCCGCCGGCCACACGGTCGTGCCCATACCGGGCCCCAGCTCCATCACCGCCGCTCTGTCCATCGCGGGCTACGGCGGCCCGGGGTTCACCTTTCTCGGCTACCTGCCGCGCAAGCCTGGCGACATGCGTCGCCTGCTCGAGACGCTGCGCCAAGATCCTCGACCGGCGGTCGCATTCGAGTCGCCATTTCGCATCGCCAAATCGCTTGCGCTCATCGCCGAGTCACTCCCCGAACGCAACGTCACCGTGACTCGGGAGCTGACCAAGATGCACGAAGAGGTACTGCGTGGAACCGCGGCGGAGGTGAGCGCGGCGCTCGGAGACCGCGCGCGCGGCGAGTTTACAGTTGTGATCTCCGGTGCCGAGTAGCAAGCACATCCTCATCGCTCCCGCATGGCCGTACGCCAACGGCCCGCGACACATCGGCCACGTGGTCGGACTCGCGGTTCCGGGGGATGTGCTCGCGCGCTACTGGCGCTTGCGCGGCGCGCACGTGTTGATGGCGAGCGGCACCGACGAGCACGGCACGCCGATCACGTACGAAGCCGACAAGAAAGGAATGTCCCCGAAGCAGTTCGCCGACGAGAACAACGCGATCATCATCGACGACTTCGTGCGGCTCGGAATGACCTACGACATCTTCACGCGTACGACCACCGCGAATCACTACCGCGTGACGCAGGAGCTGTTTCTCACCCTCTACGAGAAGGGCTACCTGCTGCGGCAGACGCAGATGGGCGCCTTCGACCCCGCGTCCGGTCGCACCCTGCCCGATCGCTACATCGAAGGCACGTGCCCGATCTGCGGCTACAAGGAAGCCCGCGGTGATCAGTGCGACAACTGCGGCAATCAGCTCGACCCCATCGACCTGATCGACCCGCACCAGCGCGGCAGCGACGCGCCTGTCGAGTTCCGGGAGACCGAGCACTTCTTCTTCGACCTGCCCGCGTTCGGCGAGCAGCTGACCGGGTGGATCGAAGAGCACGACGACTGGCGCCCCAACGTGCGCAAGTACTCGCTCGAGTTCGTGCGCAACCTGAAGCCACGCGCGATCACGCGTGACCTGGACTGGGGCGTGCCTGTGCCGCTGAAGGGCTGGGAGGAGAATCCCGCGAAGAAGATCTACGTCTGGTTCGACGCGGTCATCGGCTACCTCTCGGCGTCGATCGAGTGGTCGGCCAACCAGGGCAAGCCCGAGGCGTGGAAGGAGTGGTGGCACAACCCCGAATCACGCCACTACTACACGATGGGCAAGGACAACATCACGTTCCACACGGTGCTCTGGCCGGCGATCTTGCTGGCCGCCGGCGACCTGCACCTACCGGACGAGATCGTCGCGAGCGAGTTCCTGCACATGGAGGGTTCGAAGTTCTCGACGAGCCGCGGCAACGTGATCTATGTGAAGGACGTCCTCGACCGCTACGACGCCGATCCGCTCCGCTACTACCTGATGATCGCCGGCCCGGAGAACCAGGACACCGATTTCACATGGGCCGAGTTCATCCGCCGCAACAATGACGAGCTGGTCGCCACCTGGGGCAACCTCGTCCACCGCACGCTGGTCAATGCGCATCGCAACTTCGGCGCAGTGCCGGAAGCGGACTCGCTCACGCCGATGGACGAGGCGCTGATCAAGGACGTCGAGGGAGCGCTCGACTTTGTCGCGCAGCAGCTGGAAGAAGCCCGCTTCCAGAACGCGCTCAAGCAGGCGATGGCGATGGCTTCGCGCGTGAACGTGTACCTCGGCAAGGAGCAGCCCTGGCAGACGATCAAGACCGACCGCGCCCGCGCGGGGACCGTCCTGTACGTCGCGCTGCGCTGCGTCGACAACCTGAAGACCTTGCTCGCTCCTTTCCTCCCGTTCTCCTCGCAGCGGCTCCACGAGATGCTGGGATACGAGGACGTGACCGCGCCGCAGCCGATCGTGAAGGACCTGGGCACCCACAAGGTGATCACCGGCGACTACGACCGGACCGACCGCTGGCATCCGTCGCAGCTCCAGCCCGGGCGAAAGCTGCCTCCGCCGCAGCCGCTGTTCAAGCGGCTCGACGAAGTCACCGAGGAGGCTCCGGCATTTTCGTAGACACCCACCTCCACATCGAGGAGCTGGGCGACGCCACCGAGGTGGTGCAGCAAGCGGTGGCCGCCGGCGTGACGCGACTCATCGCGGTCGGAGTCGACCTCGACCGGAGCTCCAATGCCGTCTCGCTGTCGCACGCGTACGAGGAGGTGTGGGCCGGCGTCGGCCACTATCCGCTGGAGGCCACGGAGCCGGACCTCAACGCCCTGGGCCGTCTCGCTCGCGACGAGATGGTCGTCGCCATCGGCGAGATCGGCCTCGACTTTGAGCACGTCGGCGGACCTCCGCATGACCTGCAGATCCAGCGCCTCGATGAGCTGTTCGCCATCGCGACGTCGCTCGACCTGCCGGTGTCGGTCCACAACCGCGGCGCCTCGGAAGAGCTGCTGGCCACCATCAAGCGGCACCCGTCGCTGCGCGGTGTGATGCACTACTTCTCCCTGGACTGGGAATGGGCTCAGCGGTTCCTCGAAGTGGGGTTCTATCTGTCATTCGCGGGGCTCATCACGCGGCCGAGCCGGACCGAGCTGCGCGAGGTCGTGAAGCGCTGTCCGGCCGACCGGCTGCTCCTCGAGACGGACTCGCCCTACGGCAACGCCCAGCAGCGCATGGACGTGCCCAACCGCCCCGCCTACCTCACCGACACCGCTTCGATGGTCGCCGAGCTGAGGGAGATAAGCCTCGAGCAGCTCGGGGACCAGGAGCGCGCGAACGCGATCACGCTGTTTCAAAAGATGAAGTGAGGTAATGCTCGACCCGGCGGATCCGCAGCAATTGTTCGAGCTGCTGCGCCGGCACCGCATCACCCTCAAGCGCCGCTTCGGACAGAACTTCCTCATCGACGCCGCGCTGCGCGACGCGATCGCGCGGGGTGCGGAGGCGACGCGCGACGACACTGTGCTCGAAGTTGGCGCGGGCGTGGGGACGCTGACCATCGCGCTGGCGGCGGGCGCGGACCGAGTAATCGCCGTGGAGTTCGATCGCGACCTGATTCCCGCGCTGCGCGAGGTCGTGAACGGGCTCCACAACGTAGAGGTCGTCCAGGCCGACATCCTTCGCATCGACGCCACGGGCGAGATCGTCGCCGGCAACATCCCCTACAACCTCACTGGCGCGTTGATCGAGAAGCTGCTCGACAAACCGCCTCGCCCGCGACGCATCTCGCTCGTCGTCCAGAGGGAGGTGGCAAATCGCTGGACCGCCACCACCGCCGCGAGCCTGGCGACGGTGGCCGTCCAGGTGTTCGCCGAAGCCCGAACTCTTTTCACCATCCCCGCCACCGCGTTCGAGCCGCCGCCGCGAGTGGACTCGGCCCTCGTGGCTCTCGACGTACGCGCTCGACCCGCGGTCGACGTCGACGATTACCACGCCTTCTTTCGATTCGTCGAGGCGGTGTTCCAGTTCCGGCGCAAGCAGCTTGGCGGCACGCTTCGGCGGCTCGGTCATGGCGACCTGCAGGGGGCCGGCATCGATCTCACGCGTCGCCCGGAGACCCTTGCGCTCAAGGAGTGGGAAACGCTCTACCGCGCAGTGAAATCCTAGGTTGGGTCGTTACGCTTCCCGACCACATGGAACCGATTCGACTTCCGGTCGAGGCTCCAGGCGGCTTTCGTGGCGCCCTCCGCCACACCGCGTTCCGCAACCTCTGGTTCGCGCAGCTCGCGTCTCAGCTGGCGGACAAGTTCCTCCTCTTCTCCCTGATCATCCTGGCCTACAACATCTCGCACGGCAGTACGCCGGTCGCCGTGACGCTCCTCGCGTACACAGTCCCGGCGGTCCTGCTTGCGCCACCCGCGGGCGTGATCGCGGACCGCTTGAACCGCAAGCAGATCATGCTTTGGTGCAACGTCGCTCGGGCCGCCGTCGTGGCGGCTATCCCGATCGCGGCCCTGGTGCCCGGCGTCAAGGACGACTTCCTCCACCTTCTCCTGATCGCGTTCCTGTTCTCTGCGGTCGGACAGCTTTTCGCACCCGCTGAGGCGGCCGTCATCCCGACGGTGCTCCCGCGCTCGATGCTCATCACCGCCAACTCGATGGCTCTCCTCACGTCGGTCCTCACCCTCGTGGTCGGCGGCGTGCTCGCGCCGGTTGTCTCGAGAATCGACCTCTACGCGCCGTACTGGTGCGCGGTCGTTTTGCTGGTGGTCGCGGCCACCCTCATCTTCGCGTCGGACATCCCACCGCTCGAACGCCACCATGAATCGCCGGTCGGAGAGAGCGCGAGCCGGTTCCGCGTGATGGTGCACGACCTCAAGGAGGGAGTTGACGCGCTGCGGGCTTCGCGCGGGCTGCGTCTTGCTTTCGGCCAGGTGACGATCGCGATCCTCGTGCTGTTCATGCTCTACACGCTGGCCCCTGCGTACGTGAGCAAGGTCATCGGCATCGCCGCCCAGGACACATACGTGATCCTGGGGCCGGCGACCGCTGGAGCAATCCTCAGCGCGGTGTTGCTGGGCCAGTTCCTCCGCAACGTCGACCGCTGGCGACTGCTTGCCTTCTCGCTTCTCGCGAACGGCCTCACGCTCCTCGCGCTTGCCGCCGTGCCCGAAGCCATGCGGCACTTCGCCGACCTCCAGGTGCACAACCGCATCACCGGCGCGACGTTCAGCCTGCTGCTGGGCATGGAGTTCGGCGCGATCCTGATCCCGGCGGTGACGTACCTGATGGAGTCGACGACCGACGCGATGCGTGGCAGGATCTTCGCGCTGCTCTACATGGTGATCAACGGCGTGTCGGCGCTGCCGGTCCTGGTGGCCGCGGCGCTCGCCGACAACATCGGGACCGCCCAGGTGCTCGGCGGGCTCGGCGTTCTCCTCCTCGGTGGGGGATTGGGCGTCATCGCTGGCGGGAGGCGCGCGCCTGCGACAGGATCACGACCCCCGCTATCAGTGCAATGACGACGAGGCCGCCGACGCCGATGTCGCGGACGATCGTCTCGAGCAGAGCGAGGTTGCTCCCGAGGAAGTAACCCGCCAGCCCGATCAGCATTGCCCACAGCAATCCGCCGACTGCGCTGAAGACCTGGAATCGCCAGAACGGCATTCGGGCCATGCCCGCGAGCATCGACGCCCACGTGCGCAGGCCCAGGATGAAGCGCGCGCCGATGATCGTCTTGTCGCCGTGGCGCGCGAAGAAGAGCTCCGCGCGTGCCAGCCGCTCGGGGCTGATGTGTAGGGCCGCGCCGAAACGCTCGACGAAGGGCCGACCGCCGCGATAGCCAAGCAGATAACCGAGATCTGCGCCGGCGGTCGCGCCGACGAATCCAAAGAAGATCACCAGGACGATCGAGTGATGGCGCGCCGCCGCCCAAGCGGCGGCCAGCAGCAGGAGCGTTTCGCCGGGAAAGGGTATCCCCGTGCTCTCGATGAGGATGCCGAGCCCTGCCGACGGGTAACCGAGCGTGTCGACGATCGCGGTCCAGTTCAAGAGCCTTCATATACTGGACGACCCGATGCCCGGGTACGGCGACCACGAAGCGACCGACGATCCTCTGCAGATCCTGCGTCACTCGACCGCGCACCTGCTTGCCGCAGCGGTGACCGAGCTTTATCCGGGGGCGAAATACGCGATCGGTCCGGCCATCAAGGAGCCGCCCGGCTTCTACTACGACTTCGACTTCGGGAAGCCCATCGCCGAGGCCGACCTGCCGGCGATCGAATCGCGGATGCGCAGGATCGCGCAGGAGGGACGCTCGTTCGAGCACGAGGTGCTGCCGCGCGAGCAGGCTGTCGACGAGTTCCGAAAGCGAGGCCAGGATTTCAAGCTCGAGCTGATCGCCGACAAGGTCTCGGGCGACGGGGTGAGCGTCTACCGCACCGGTGATTTCCTCGACCTGTGCCTGGGGCCGCACGTGAAGTCGACGCGCGACCTCAAGGCTTTCAAGCTCCAGCGCGTTTCGGGCGCGTACTGGCGGGGTGACGAGAAGAAGCCGCAGCTCACGCGGATCTACGGAACGGCGTGGCAATCACAGAAAGAGCTCGACGACTACCTCAAGCTGCTCGAGGAAGCGGAGAAGCGAGACCACAAGAAGCTGGGAAGGGACCTCAAGCTCTTTGCGGTCGACGATCGGGTCGGCCCGGGCCTGCCGATATGGCTGCCGGACGGCGCGACGGTCCGTCGCGAGCTCGAGCGCTTCATCGTCGACGAGGAGCTGTCACGCGGCTACCTGCATGTGCGCACGCCCGACGTGGCGCGGCTCGACCTGTACCGCCAGAGCGGTCACGCCGAGAAATACAGGGAAATGATGTATCCGCCGATGGTCTTCGAAGACGGCGAAGAGCTCGAGCTGCGTCCGGTCAACTGCCCGCATCACATCGTCGTGTACCAGACAGAGCTGCGCAGCTACCGCGATCTTCCGTTGCGGATCGCCGAGATAGGCAACAACTGGCGCTACGAGCGCTCGGGAACGCTGGCCGGCATGAACCGAGTGCGGTCGTTCGCGCTCAACGACGCGCACATCTTCTGCACGCCCGATCAGCTCATGGAAGAGGTGAAAGGGGCGATCGACCTCGCGCTCTACTTCTCGAAAGTGCTCGGGATCGACGAGTTCTGGTATCGCCTCTCGACCCGCGACGACGTCAAGGACAAGTGGCTTGGCGACGTCGACCAGTGGCACGAGGCGGAGGCGGCGCTGGCCGAGGCGCTCGAGTCGATGGGCCAGAAGTACCAGGTCGGCGTCGGCGAGGCTGCGTTCTACGGGCCGAAGATCGACTTCCAGGTCTTTGACGCGCATCGCCGCGAGTTCACGAACTCGACGGTCCAGGTCGACTTCCAATTGCCTCAGCGCTTCGACCTCGAGTACGTGGCCGAGGACGGCTCGCGCAAGCGGCCGGTGATGGTGCACCGCGGCGCCGCGGGGGCGATGGAGCGGGTCTTCAGCTACCTGATCGAGCGCTACGCGGGCGCGTTTCCGACGTGGCTGCACCCGACTCAAGTGGTGGTCGCGCCGGTCAAGGACGAGTTCAACGATTACGCGCGCCAGGTCGGGGCGCGCCTACGCGCTGCGCGCGTGCGCGTGCAGGTCGACGAGCGTTCAGAGCGGCTTGACCGAAAGATCCGCGACTCCAAGCTGAAGAAGGTGCCGTACATCGCCGTGGTCGGCGGCAAAGAGGTCGAAGGGGCGCACGTCAACGTCCAGAACCGCGCGAGCGAGAAGGTCGACATGGCCCTCGAGTCGTTCGTGGAGATGATCACGGCAGAGATCGCCGAGCGCCGCCGCTGACCGTCGCGATAGTCCGGACTATCGACCGGTGTTCAAGCCCTCAATAGTGGGTTAGTCCGGACTATCGACGCTTCACAGGCCGCCGGGGAGCCGGCCGCCGCAGTCGCCCTGCGCGGCGACCGGCGCCATCGCACTCGTCGTCGCCGTCGCGACCCGCGGCTGGTGCTGCGCGTCGCCGCCCGAGAGCACGTGGTTGTCGTCGATCCACTCGCACGCGAACATCCCGGCGATGGTCGGCGCTCCGATCGTGAACGACGTTCCGTTGTTGTCCACGAACGCCACGAACTGCCCTCCCGGCGAGACGTAGGCGAATGCCGCTCCGTTCAAAGCAAGGCTGCGCACCGTGCCTGCGGTCCAGTTGAGCCACGTTCCCTGCGTGAAGCTCGGTGTGTTCTCGCATACGACGCCCGCAGGCGACGGCGTGCCCGCGATGACGCACGAGGAGCTGTTGCCGAGCGTGAAGCGCCGGTTGGCGGTCGCTGGATCGACCACGTGCAGCTCCAGCGGGCCGCAGCAAAACGGACCGCCGCCTTGCGTGCACGCCGCTGCCTTCGCCAGCACAAGGTTGTTCGTGCCATGCCAGCCGATCGGCCACAACGAATATGCCCCGGTTTCGCTGAAGAGGTCGACGTGGTTGCCGCCGCCCGACAGGTTCTCCGCGTAGAGCCTCGTCGAGGCGCCGGATGAGTTGAAGTCGTCCACGATCACTGCGATCCGGGAGTCGTCCGGGCTGACAGTGAACATCGATCGCCGCGACGCGCTCGGCGCGGGAACGGTGGTTGCGGTCCCCGTCTCGCCCGTCGGCCGGAGGTAGTGGATGGCACCCTGCGCGTCCTCGAAGTAGACGCTCGAGTTGCTTGTGCTCAACGGGGGCGACACAACGGCCGCCGCGGCGTTGGCGCACGAAGGAAGCGCGGGCGTGCTGACCTGCGCCGAGGCAACCACCTTGCCGTCGACACCGACGATGCTGACGCTGTAGCTCGCGGCGGCCTGGCTGCCGTAGAGGACGCCGAACGCGCCGGTCACCGGCGGCGGCGATGGGGAGGTGGACGGCACAACGGAGGCAGACGGTGAAGGCGACGCCGACGCGCCGGGCGTCGGGGTCTTGCTGCTGACGTTGTTGGCCTGGCTCGACGGCGAACCGCCGCATGAGGCGGCTAGAGCCGCGACGGCGACGATCGTCGCCAGCTTCATGGGTGCTGAAACGAGTGGCTGCGTTCCCATTCGCAAGAGGCAAACAGACATTTTGCGCACCCGGTTACGTTTCCGGTACCATCCACCGTCTAAAGCAGGGCGCCGCCCTCACCCCCAGGTTCCACCAAAGGGGTTCGTGAAGCGGACGGCCACTGCTGTCCGTTTTGTTTTATCTGGATGGAGGAATAGAGCAGCACTGAATTTGACCGAGGTAGCGTCCCATAGGGTTTAAAGAGCTCAGGATCAACGATCAGATCCGCAGCAACGAAGTTCGCCTGATCGACGACCAGAACAACCAGCTTGGCGTGGTGTCGCTCGATGCCGCGCTGCGCATCGCCAACGAGAAGGGACTCGACCTCGTGGAAGTCGCTCCGCAAGCGAGCCCGCCGGTCGCGCGCCTGATGGACTACGGACGCTACAAGTTCGAGACCGTCAAGCGTGAGAAGGACCAGAGGCGCAAGCAGAACGTCATCAAGCTCAAGGAGATGAAGCTCCGCCCCAAAGTTGCGGAGCACGACTTCCAGACCAAGTTCAAAGGGCTGAAGCAATTCCTCGAAGCAGGAGAGAAGGTGAAGGTCACGATCATGTTCAGGGGCCGCGAGATGGTCCACCAGGAGATCGGCCGGAAGATCCTCGAAAGGGTGGCCGATGACGCGCGCCAGTTCGCGGTCATCGAGCGCCAGCCGCTGCTCGAAGGCCGGAACCTGTTCATGATCCTCGCGCCGTCCCGTCAGGGCGCGCCCGCGCCCAAGGAGCAGGCGGCAACCAGTGCCTAAGATCAAGACGCAGAAGGGAATCGCCAAGCGCATCCGCGTGACGCGCAACGGAAAGCTCGTGCGGCGCAACTCGTGGACCAGCCACCGCCTGCACCAGAAGTCGAAGAAACACAAGCGCAAGGACCACACCGAGCAGCCCGTCGCCAAGGCGGACGCCAAAGCAGTTCGCAGGGCGTTGGGGGTCTAGGTGGCACGAGTCAAACGTGGCGTTCCGGCGCACCGCCGGCACAAGAAGATCCTCGACCGGGCCAAGGGGTTCCGACTTTCCAAGAAGCTGCTGTTCCGCCCCGCCAACGAGGCGGTGCTGCACGCCCTGGCTTACGCCTTCCGCGACCGCCGCCGGCGCAAGCGTGAGATGCGCCAGCTGTGGATCGCGCGCATCAACGCGGCGTCCCGGCAGTCGGGGCTGCCCTACAACAAGCTGATGCACGGCCTTCGCCAGGCCGGAGTGGAGATCGACCGCAAGATGCTGGCTGACCTGGCCGTGCGTGACAGCGGTTCCTTTGCTCGGCTGGTGGAGGTTGCGAAGAACAACCTCTGACCAGCTGATCAGCAGCCCGGACAACGAGGTAGTTCGCAGGTTTCGTCGACTCGCTGCCCGGCGTGAGCCAGGCCTTGTCCTCCTGGAAGGTCCGCGCGTGCTCACGGAGGCGAGGGCTGCCGGATTGCGCTTCGAGGTCATCGCCGTTCGCGAAGGCGACAAGCTTCCGTTCCATGTGGAGGACCGGGTGACTCTGACGGCTGCGGCCTTTCGTGCCGCCACCCAAACCGTCACTCCGCAGGGCGTGATCGCCATCGCCCGCGTCGATGAGGCTGCTGTCCAGGATGCCATCGCCGCCTCCCGACAGGGACGCTGGCCGTTGCTCGTGCTCGACCGCGTCCAGGATCCCGGCAACGTCGGCACGATAGCGCGCACCGCCGCCGCAGCCGGCGCTCCGGCGATCGCCGTGCTGCCCGGAACGGCCGATCCGTATGGACCGAAGGCGGTGCGGGCGTCCGCGGGAAACGTCTTCCGCCTCAAGGTGGCGAAGGCGCATTGGAAGGACCTCGAGGGCCTCGACGGCTACGGCGCCGCGGCCGCCGGCGGTGCACCGCTGGCCGAGGCACCGATAGAGTCTGCGGGCATGATCGTGCTGGGAAGCGAGGCGCACGGGTTATCGCGACAGGACCTGAAGCTGGTCACCGTGCCGCTGACCGAAGGGGTCGAGTCGCTGAACGTTGCGGCCGCCGCCGCGCTCATCCTGTTCGAGGTCCGGCGGAGGCTCGCCGCATGATCGACCCGACGGAGCTGACGGCCGAGGCCGTGGCCGCGATCGCCCAGGCGCAGACCGCCGCGCAGCTCGACCAGCTCGAGACCGAATACCTCGGGCGAAAGAGCGGGCGCGTGGGCAGGCTGCTCGACGGTATCGGTTCTCTTCCGCCGCAAGAAAAGGCCGCGCTCGGCAAAGCGGTCAACGACGCCAAGCGGGCGATCGAGGCCGCGCTGGGCGCGCGCCGCGCCGAGCTGGAGTCTTCCCGGCTGGCCGATCTTGCCGAGACCGAGGCCATCGACATCACCTTCCCTGGACCGCCACTTGGACGCGGCCATCTGCACGTCCTGACCCAGGTGCGCCGGCAGATCGAGACCGTGCTCGAGTCTCTCGGCTACCAGGTCGAGCTCGGCCCCGAGGTCGAGACCGAGTGGTACAACTTCGAGGCCCTCAACATCACCGCCGGCCACCCGGCGCGCGAGAACTGGGACTCCTTCTACTTCACGCCAGAGCTGCTCCTGCGCGCGCACACGTCGCCCGTGCAGATCCGTGCGATGCAGCGCATCAAGGAGCCGCCGATCTACATCATCACGCCCGGTCGCTGCTATCGCCGCGACGCCCCGGAGGCGACTCGCCTTCCTTATTTCTCCCAGGTCGAGGGGCTCGCGGTCGACAGGGGGCTGACGGTCGGTGACATGAAGGGAACGCTGCTTTACATGATCCAGTCGCTGTACGGCGTCGATCGCAAGGTCCGCGTGCGGCCGAGCTACTTCCCGTTCACCGAGCCCAGCTTTGAGTTCGACGTGTCCTGCGGGATCTGCGGCGGGATGGGATGCAAGAGCTGCCGGCACAAGGGGTGGCTCGAGGTCGGGGGATGCGGCATGGTGCATCCGCAGGTGTTGCGCAACGGCGGCATCGACCCGGCGAAGTGGAACGGTTACGCGTGGGGGTTCGGCATCGAGCGGATGGCGATGCTGAAGCACGACGTCGACGACATCCGACTTTTCTACGAATCCGACCTGCGGTTCCTGGAGCAGTTCTAGTTGCGCATCTCGTACGAGTGGCTGAGCGATTTCGTCGACCTCGAGGACGTCACGCCCAAGGAGGCCGCCGAAGTCTTGACGCGCCTTGGCGTCGAGGTCGAGTCACTGACGCTGGTCGATCTTTCGGAGATCGTCATCGGCAAGATCCTCGAGCAGCGGCCGCACCCCAAGTCGCGCAACCCGCTCTGGATCCACCAGGTCGACGTCGGCGGCGGCGTGATGCAGATCATCGCCGGCGCGCCCAACGCGGTCCCCGGTTCGCTCGTGCCGGTGGCCATGCCGGGCACGACGGTGCCCAACGGCAAGCTCGTGAAGGACATGAACATCGCGGGCGAGAAGGCAAGCGGGATGCTCGCATCGGCCGATGAGCTCAACCTCGGCGAGGATCACTCGGGGATTCTCATCCTCGACCGGGGCACGCCGGGCGATCCATTGACGACTGTCATCCCGAGCCAGGCGATCATGGAGGCGGAGATCACCTCCAACCGCCCGGATTGCATGGGCCACCTCGGCATCGCGCGCGAGCTCGCGGCCGGGCTGGATCGGCGCATGAACCGGGATTTCATGCCCGCGTTCACCGGCAAGGCCGATCCGCCGGGGCGAGACCTCGTCAAGGTCGCCATCGACGAGCCCGACCTGTGCAGCCGGTACATCGGGGCGGTCATCAAGGGCGTGAAGGTCGGCCCGAGCCCAGAGTGGATGCAGCGCCGGCTCCGCGCGGCGGGTGTGCGGCCGATCAACAACATCGTCGACATCACCAACTACGTCCTGCTCGAGTACGCGCAGCCTATGCATGCGTTCGACCTCGGCCGCCTCGAGGGATCCGAGATCAAGGTGCGTCGTGCACGAGCCAACGAAAGGCTGCTCGCGCTGGACGGCATCGTGCGCGACCTGACTCCGGAGATGCTCGTCATCGCCGACGCCTCGCGTCCCGTCGCCATCGCCGGGGTGATCGGCGGCGAGGAGACGGCGGTCTCGAGCGCGACGACCGACATCCTCCTCGAGTCCGCGACCTTCAACGGACCCAGCGTGCGCCAGACCTCGCGCGCGCTCGGACTGCGTACGGAAGCGTCGGCGCGATTCGAGCGCAGCCTTCCGCCGGAGCTCGCGCTCGCGGGGGCGCGCCGTGGCGCGTCGCTTATCGCGGAGCTCGCGGGCGGCAGCGTCCACCGCGAGTGGGCCGACGTTTATCCCCGGCCGCAAGAGCCGATTCGCATCAACCTGCAGCCTTCCCTCATCGATGAGGTGCTCGGCACCCACGTGCCGCTGGAGGAGTCGGAGGCGATCCTCAAGCGGCTGAACTTCCACGTCAACGTGCGTGGTGATGGTGAGTGGGACGTTCTGCCGCCCGTTTTTCGGCTTGACGTCAGCATTCCGGAAGACCTTGTCGAGGAGGTCGGGCGCGTCTACGGGTACGACCGCGTGCCTCCAACACTTCCAGGGCGCCGGCACGAAAAGTGGACGCCCTTGTCGGCGAGCATCGATCGTCGCCTCGACGCGGTGCGCGAGGTACTTGCCGGAGCCGGCTTCACCGAAACGTGGAATCCGGCGCTCGTTTCCGGCAAGAAGCTCGAACAGCTGCGCATCGCGGCGCACGCAATGCGAATCCAGAACCCCTTGAGCGATGCGATGGACACGCTTCGCACTTCATTGCTGCCATCGCTGATCGATGCGACGTCACTCAACCGCGACCGGGGTCAGGTCGCCGTCCTTGTCTACGAGATCGCAAGCGTATATCTGGCGAAGGTGGGGGACCCGAAGGGCACCCAGCCCGACGAACCTCTCCGGCTTGGGACAGTCTTCACGGTCGGCCAGGGAGGTAATGGACAAGGCTTCTACCACGCGAAGACCATCCTCGACGCGTGCGCCGCGTCGCTCGGCGCGCCGGCGCTCGGCTACGACCGCGCTTCGAGCCCGCTGTTTCATCCAGGACGATGCGCGGCACCTGTTCTCAACGGGCGTCAACTGGGATATCTCGGCGAGCTGCACCCATCGGTCACCACCGGGATATCTGGACGGCTGGTCGGTTTCGAGATCGACCTGCATCCTTTGCTCGAGGCCGCACGCGTGCCGCGCGCGCAGCCCCTTCCGCGATTCCCGGCGGTCGAGCGCGACCTCGCGGTCGTAGTCGAGGAAACGGTCGCCGCGGGCGCTTTGCTCGCGAGCATCAAGGAGCTCGCCGGCGACTTGTTGGAGCGCGCCCAGGCCTTCGATGAGTACCGTGGCTTGCAGGTTCCGGACGGGCACAAGAGCATCGCTTTTACCTTGACTTTCCGGAGCCCGGAGCGCACCCTGACGGACGCCGAAGTGGACAAAGTGATGGCGGAGATCAGGCTGGGACTCGAAAAAAGACACCGCGCCAGGTTCCGAGAGTGAGCTCGGGCGCGGATTGCAAGGACGCGCCGGCGTGCCTGATCTGCGGGGGAATGTATAGGTGACCTGGGTCGACGTCTTTCCGATCCTGCTGCTCATCGCGTATACGGTCGGCGGTTTTTTCACCGGACTGATTCGCCGCTTCATCGGGCTCGCCGCGCTGTTCATCGCTGTGTGGGCCGCGACCAACATGGGCCAGCAGGCAGGCGCGATCCTGCAGCAAACGTCATCGGTCAACTACGTCTCCGATGGCCGCATATATGGCTTCTTCGGGCTGATCGTGGCGATCCTGCTCCTGGTCGAGATCGCGACGCAGATCGCTCACAAGCAGATCCAGATCCAGGCCGTCGTCCTCAACCGCACGCTAGGCGTTGCGCTCGGTGTGGTTTCCGCGATCCTCCTTTCGGTGGTGCTCGTCTACGAGTTGGGCGCCGCGGCCAACCCGATCGGCGGATCGGAGCTCGACCCGGTCCAGGTCGGCGTGCGCGATGCGGTCCACAACTCGCTCTACATGACCAAGCTGACCAACGCCATCGACAGGCCGATCATCGCCCTGTTCCAACCGCTGCTGCCCGGCGATCCGCAGATTTACTTCGGTCCGAACCCGGTCAATTCCTAGCGCCGCTTAGACTCTGGCCGGTTGAGCACCGACTTCTTCGAGCGCCTGCGCGAGCGTGCGGTCGAGATCCACGTGGAGGATCACCTGCGCTCGCGCATCGAGCGAGGCGACAAGCTTCGCGTCAAGCTCGGGCTCGATCCGACCGCTCCCGATCTGCACATCGGACACCTCGTCGTGCTCGACGCGCTCCGCATGTTCCAGGACGGAGGCCACACGGTCGTGGTGATCATCGGCGACTACACCGCGCTGATCGGCGACCCAAGCGGGCGCTCGGTCACGCGTCCGATGCTCACCGAGGAAGAGATCGCCCGCAATGCGGAGACCTACTTCAAGCAGCTCGGCCTCGTGCTCGACCGCGGCAAGATCGAGGTCCGGCACAACGGGGAGTGGCTTGCGAAGATGACCGCCGCGGACACGCTGCGGCTTATGGCCAAGGCGACGCTTCAGCAGGTGCTGCAACGCGAAGACTTCGCCGACCGCATGAAGGCCGGCACGCCGATCAGCGCGCACGAGGTCCTGTACCCGTTCAACCAGGCATACGACTCGGTGGCGATCCAGGCCGACGTCGAGATCGGCGGCACAGACCAGCTCTTCAACCTGCTCTTCGGCCGCGAGATCCAGAAGGCGTACGGCCAGGAGCCTCAGGACATCGCGGTATTTCCGCTGCTCGAAGGAACAGACGGCGTGCAGAAAATGTCCAAGTCGCTGTCCAACTACATCGGGCTGACCGAGGCGCCCGAGCAGATCTACGGGAAGACGATGTCCATTCCTGACGCCCTCATCGAGAAATACGTGCGCCTGGTGTCCGGCCTGGACCGCACCGCTCAGGGCGAGATCGTCGCGATGAGGCCTCGCGATGCCAAGGCCGCGCTCGCTCGCCGGCTGGTCGAGCGCCTGCACGGCGCGGACGCGGCCGCTCGCGCCGAGGAGGACTTCAACGTGAAGTTCCGCAAGCGCGAGATTCCGCAGGAACGCGAATCGTGGGACCAGCCCGTGAGCGACCTCGTGACGTTTCTGGTTGACGCTGGCATCGCCTCGAGCCGCGGCGACGCGAGGCGATTGGTCGAACAGGGCGGAGTCCGCATCAACGGCGCGAAAGTCGGGCTCGACGGGAAGCCTGTCAAGGGCGACGTCGTATCGGCCAGACGGCGGTACATCGAACTAAAATGAGCGAAAGCATGTTCGGAGGCTGCTCCTGATGTCGGGGCATTCCAAGTGGGCCGGTATCAAGCACAAGAAGGCCGTCGTCGACGCCAAGCGAGGACAGGCTTTCACGCGCGCCAGCCGTGAGATCACGATCGCCGCGCGCGAGGGCGGTGGCAATCCCGAGGGAAACTTCCGCCTGCGCCTCGCGGTGCAGAAGGCTCGCGAGATCAACATGCCGGCGGACCGCATCAAGAACGCGATCCAGCGCGGCACGGGCGAGCTGGCCGGTGACCGTCTTGAAGAAGTGCGCTACGAGGGTTATGGACCGTCGGGCGTGGCTGTCATGGTCGATACGCTGACCGACAACCGCAACCGCACCTCCGCGGCCGTGCGCCACCTGTTCAGCAAGGGCGGCGGCAACCTCGGCGAGACCAACTCGGTGGGGTGGATGTTCGAGCGCAAGGGTGTGATGACGGTCAACGCGGGCAAGCACGATCCGGAGGAGATCGGGCTGGCCGCCATCGAGGCGGGCGCCGACGACGTCCAGGTCGAGGGCACGTCCGTGGAGATCACGACCTCACCGTCGGCTTTCGAGAAGGTGAAGGCGGCGGTCGAATCGCTCGGCGTCACGGTCGAGAACGCCGAGATAACGATGCAGCCAAAGCAGACCGTCGCGGTCGGCGCCGACAAAGCCGCCGCCGTCTTGCGACTCGTTGAGTCACTGGAGGAGGACGACGACGTCCAGCAGGTTTACGCCAACTTCGACATCCCATCTGACGTCCTTGAACGCGTTGCAGCACAGGTGTAAAACCTGATGGACACATGCCGGGTCGCGATAACGGACTGATTCTCGGCGTCGATCCCGGACTCGCCGGCACCGGTTTTGCGCTGTTTGCCGAGCCGAACCTCGTCCTTTCCTGCAGCACGGTCATCACGATCCCCGGTCGCGATGGCGCCAGGCTGCTCACCATCACGAATCACCTGCGCGCATTGCTCGCGGAGCATCCACCCGCCGAAGCGTCGATCGAAGAGATATTCATGGGCCGCAACGCCACCAGCGCCGTCGGCGTCGCGCAGGCGCGAGGCGCGATCCTCAACGTCCTCGAGGAGTGCGGCATCCCCGTCTACGAGTACAAGCCGAGCCAGGTCAAGGTCATCCTCACCGGCTATGGCAACGCGGACAAGTCGCAGATCGGCCGCATGCTCACCGCGCAGGTGAAGCTTCCGGAGGGCAAGCTCGACGACCACGCGCGCGATGCGATCGCGATCGCTCTGTGCCACTCGCGCAGCCGGCGATTCGCGAGGGCCGCGATACAGCGGCCGGGCGCGCGCAGGGCGCACATCCAGTGATCGCTCACCTCAGCGGAGTCGTGCGTCGCGCAGCCCCAGACTCTGTGGTGGTCGACGTGGGCGGAGTCGGGTATCTGGTCGCGGTGCCGAATCAGACTCGCCAGGCGCTTCCCCCGCCCGGCGGCGACGTCGAGCTCCACATCCACACGCACGTCCGCGAGGACCAGCTCGCGCTATACGGCTTCACGACGGTCGAGGAGCTCGAGCTCTTCGAGATGTTGATCCAGGTCGATGGCGTTGGGCCGAAGGTCGGGTTGAACATTTTGAGCGCGGCAAGCCTCGAGGTCTTGAAGCGCGCGATCATGAGCGAAGATGCTGCCCCGATCCGTCGCGCGAGCGGCGTCGGTCCGCGCACCGCGGCCAAGGTGATCATCGAGCTGAAACCGCGCCTCGACGCGGTCGCGGCCCTCGAGGTCGTTCCGCGAGCGGCTTCGGCGGCCGGCGACGGCACCGTGCCGAAGGCGGTCGAGTCCGCGCTGCGCAACCTCGGCTACTCGTCGCAGGAGGCGCGCGACGGAATCGATTCGGTCGACTGGAAATCATCGCCGTCCACGCAGGAAGCGCTCGCCGCGGCATTGAAATCCCTGGGACGCAAATGACGAAAGACAAAGTCCTCGACGCACGCCCGGACGACGACCAGTTCGACCTCACGCTTCGGCCGCGCTTGCTTTCGGAGTACGTCGGCCAGGAGCAGGTGCGCGAGAACTTGGAAATCCTTCTCGAAGCGGCACGACGACGGGACGAGCCCGTGGAGCATGTACTTCTTTGCGGGCCGCCGGGGCTCGGCAAGACCACCCTCGCCCACATCATCGCCAACGAGCTCGGGGTGTCCATCAAGGTCAGCTCGGGGCCGGCGATCGACCACCAGGGAGCGCTTGGCTCGATCCTTCTCAACCTCTCCACGCGCGACGTGTTCTTCATCGATGAGATCCACCGACTCAACACGGTGGTGGAGGAGTCGCTGTACCCGGCCCTGGAGGACTTTCGCTTCGACGCCGTGCTCGGCAAGGGGGTGGGGGCGAGCGCCGCGACGCTGCCGCTTCCGCACTTCACGTGCGTCGGAGCGACAACTCGGCAGGGTCTGCTCAGCGGTCCGCTCCGCGATCGTTTCGGGGCGGTCTACCGCCTCGACTTCTACACGAAGGCGGAGCTGGAGTCGATCGTGAGTCGCTCGGCGCGGATCCTCGACATCGAGATCCACGACGACGCGGTCTCCGAGATCGCCCGCCGCGCGCGCGGAACGCCCCGAATCGCCAACCGCCTGCTCCGGCGCGTGCGCGACTACGCGCAGGTGAGGGGCGACGGCCGCGCCACGCGCGACGCGACGCGTCAAGCCCTGGGGATGCTCGAGGTGGACGAGATCGGCCTCGAGCCCCTCGACCGGCGCCTGCTCGAGAACGTGATTCTCAAGTTCAAGGGCGGTCCGGTCGGCCTGGACACGCTGGCCACCTCGGTGTCCGAGGAACCGGAGACAGTCGAGGACGTCCACGAGCCGTACCTGATCCAGATCGGGTTCATCGCCCGGACGGCGCGCGGCAGGGTGGCGACCGAGCTCGCGTACGAGCACCTGGGCCTCAAACCCCCGCGCCGCGACACCGAGCAGACGAGCCTGCTGTAGGCAGCGAGGAACGGGCGGAACGTAGACTAGATCGCCGCCCATGCAGTTAGTCCTCAGCTGGCCGATCCGTCTTTTCGTCGTGGGCGTTCTCGTTTTCTCACTCTTCGTCGACGGGGCGGGCTACGTGTACCGGATCGCCAACCACTACCCGCTTACGGGCGACGTCCCTGGGCTGCCGCCGAACTTCGGAGGCTGGAACCTCTACTTCCACAAAGGCCTCGACCTGGCCGGCGGAACGCACATCGACTACCAGCTGACAAACTTCCCAACGGGCCAGAGCCGCGCGGACGTGCAGCAGCGGGCGATCAGCGTGATCAACAAGCGCGTCAACTCCCTTGGCGTCAGCGAGCCGGAGATTCGTGGCGCGGGCTCGAACTACGACCGGATCACCGTCGACCTCGCGGGCGTCAACGCCGACCAGGCCCAGAAGACCATCGGCGCGGTCTCAAAGCTCGTCTATACGAAGTGGGTGCCCGACACGAAGGTGACCGGCGGCCCGGAGCCTGGATACAAACCCCAGCTGACCGGGCTGACGGGCGACGACATCTCCAGCGCGACGTCGTCGATCGATCAGACCGGGACGAGCTGGGTGGTCAACGTCAGCTTCACCTCGGCGGGAGCGACGAAGTTCGACAACCT
>DATEHC010000169.1:0-25524 GCA_035279785.1 Candidatus Dormiibacterota bacterium | reverse complement strand
CGCCCAAGTCGCTCCTCCAGGTTGCGCTGCGGCTGGAAGAAGGAATCCGCCGTGCCGACCGTCTGCACCCAGCGATCGAACGGCAGGTCCTCGCCGTGCTCCTCGTAGACCTCGCGCCAGGAGCGGTAGATCGGCTCCTCGGTGTCGAGGATCAGCCCGTCGAAGTCGAAGACGATGGCTCGAATCACGTTCCTGAAGATTAGGATCGCCGGTGCCGTGACCCAGCAGCGCCAGGTTCAACCTTCGCGCTCGATCGGCATCGCCGGCGCGATGCTCACCGGCCTCGCGCTGGTCGGAATCTCGGTGATGCTGGTCGTGCTGTTCGGCGTCCTCGACGCCTTCCACTTCGGCTCGATCCGCGACTTCTTCACGCCCGACGCAGCCGCGGCCGCCGGCACGCTCGGCCTCGTCGGTGGCGCCGAGGGCGTCACCCTCAGCATCGTCCTGCTGGGCGTCATGTTTGGCATCCAGACGTCGTCGTCGCGCTACTCGCCACGCATCATCGGCATCTTCACGCGCAACCCGCTCAACGCGCTCGTGCTCACGCTCGCGCTGGCTTCGATCCTCTACACGTTCCTCGTCCGCTCCGAGATCAAAGCCAACTACGTGCCGATGACGAGCGTGGCCGTGGCCGAGGTGCTCGCGCTCATCAACTTCGCGATCCTCTTTCCGTACGTCCTCTACATCTTCGAGGTGATGCGCGCGGAGACGCTGGTCAGCCAGATCATGCGGCGAGCGCGGCGCAACCTGAAGCGGCGCGAGGAGCTGAGGACGGCGATCGCGCAGGTCACGGACATCGCGTACGGCTCGATCCAGCTGGGCGACATGCCCGTGTGCGTCATGAGCATCGACGTGCTCGGCCAGTTCACCGCGCAGGACTACGTGCCCGCGAAGAAGAAGCTGAACGCCGACTGGTTCAAGGTCGGCCACGGCGACCTCCCGGGCGCATCGGACCAGATCATCGCCGAGGTCAACCGCGCCCGGACCTGGTTCGAGTACTCGGTGATGACGAGCTTCGTCGACATGGTCGGGCTGACGCCCATCCACCGCAAGGAGGCGGTGCACGCCATCGCCGTCGCGACCCGCAACATTGGACTGGCCGCCATCGACGTTGGGGATCCCGAGCTCGCCGAGCTGTGCGTCCGCTTTTTCAACACGTACCTCCGCACCGCGATCAACCGTTCGGCGCCGACTTTCGCGTCAGGGATCATGAACGAGTACCGCCGCTTCGCCATCGGCGCTCTCGAGTGGCGGCGCGACCTGGCGGTGGAGGCGGCCTCGCACCTCCTGCGGTACGGGCGGCACTTCGACGAAGCGGGCATGCCCGCCACCTTCGGCGCCGCCGCCGAGGACGTCGCCGACCTGGCGATCGAAGCGCGCGTGCGCGACCCGCAGGTCTCCTTCCGGCTTGCGCAGCTGCTCGTGCGCAACCTGCACGACCTCCTCCCCAACGCCCGGCCGATCGGCCTCAACGGACTGTTCAAAGGGGTGGCCAAGCTGACCTGCTGGGCGATGGCCGCGGACGAGAAGGACATCACCCACGTGCTGGTCGAGGGCATCGCCGCGGCGCCGCCCGATTTCGTCGACGCCGCGCTGGTCCGGATGGAGTCGATGCAGAACGGCCTGTTCTGGGAAGTCAACGAGCGCGTCATCTCGTTCGACTGGCTGGAGCAGCCGCTTCGCGATCAGATCCCGAGATTGCGTGCGGCCGTGCGCAAGACGAAGACGTCCGGCAACGGCTCCGCGCCCGAGGTCGAGACGCCACCCGCGGTGACGGAGGACCTGGTGAAGCCGAGCCGGCCGATCCCGGTGGTCGAGATCACGGAGCCGGCTGGTTGATCATCGAGGTGGAGGCCTTCTCGAAGTAATCGAGGAGCGCCTCGCGCACCTGCGGCGCGAGGTCGAGCGACTCGACCGCCACGGTCATGTGCCCGAGCCACGCGTCGCGCTCGCGCCGGCCGATCGCGAAGGGCATGTGGCGCAGCCGCAAGCGCGGATGGCCGCGCGTCTCGCTGTAGGTGTGCGGCCCGCCCCAGTACTGGATTAGAAAAAGGGTCAGGCGCTCGGTCGCGCCGCCCAGGTCCTCCTCCGGATAGACCGGACGCAGGATCGGATCGGTCGCCACCCGCGCGTAGAAGCGCTCGACGAGCGTCCGAAAGGTCGCCTCACCGCCGGCAAGCTCGAACAGACTGTCATGAACTTTCATGCGATCCTACGGCCGCGCATGACGCGTGAGCTTCGTGGCGGCTATCTCGGCAACCTCATCGCGCTGGTCCTGCAATTCCTGCTGGGGATGGTCACGAATCTCTTCGTCGACATTCCCAAAGACCACCCGGGCGCTAATCCGCCCGAGTACTTCTCCGGCGTTGCGAGCAACGTCCTGTGGGCGATCGTGCACGGTCCGTCCTTCTGGCTCACGCTTCACGCGATCTTCGGGCTCTTCCTCGTGGTCTTCGGCTTCAGAGTGATGCTCGTGGCCATCCGCTCGAGGCAGCGCTCGATGATCATCGTCTCTGTCATTGGAGCGCTCGCCATCCTGGGAGCGGGATTCAACGGCGGCAGCTTCCTCAACTACCACGAGGACTTCAGCTCGATGATCATGGCGAGCTTTTTCGCCATTGCGGTCACGGCCTATTCCGTCGGGCTGTTTCTACTCCCGCTCCCGCAAGAATCTCAGACGCCGGCCGCCCGATGACGTGCGCGGCCTTGAGGCCCGTCGCCTCGAGGTAGCGCTCGACAATGCGCCGACCCACGGCGTAGCCCGCCATGTGCGGCACCCCGACGGGCCGGCCGCCAAACCTCTCGGCGATGACGTCGCCCATCACGTACGGCGTCCAGTCGCTGAAGCCATTTCCGGTGTCGAAGGCACCCGTGACCTTCTCGTATGCGTCGTCCACCTCATCTGGGGTGAGGCCGGCGTACCACGCGCCCGTCGAGTCGGGCCCGCACACCTCGACCGTGAAGACCTCGGCCAGGCCTTCGTGGACCACCCACTCGGCCAGGTTGAAGCCGGTCTCGATGTTGGGAGTGCGCAGGTTGTGTGCGAGCTCGTGCACGCCACAAGCACCGATGCGCGTGAGGTTGTAATCGGTCGGCCAGGCGACGAGCCAGATTGTTCCGGGCACGGATCCCATCCCGTAGTAACCGAGAGTCCGCTCCATGAACACAGCGTCGTCCGGGTTGCCGAGCGTCAGCGTCACCTCGATGCGCTCGGGATGCCGGATGCCCGGCAGCAGTGCGCGCTGATACTCCCAGGCTTTGTGGAGCTGCCGCCGCAGCTGACCCCAGGCATCGGCATCCACCAGTCGCTGCAACCCTTCGGAATATCGCGGATCGTCGACGTTGACCCGGAAACCGTCGCCCTGCTCGTGCGTCTGACGCAGGCGGGCCATCGGCCCACCGTCGAATGAAGAGATGCCGTTCATCTCCGCCAGCGCCTCGAGCCGGGCGGTGACCGGGAGCGTGAAGAGACGCGCCAGGGCGGCCGAGTCGTCGCGAACGTCGATCTCGATCTGGTCGTCGGTCGTGATCACGTGCGCACGACCTGCTCGCTCGTGGTCCGCACCGGCTCCTGCGCGGCGGCGTAACGCTCCATCTCCGACTCGCCCGGCAGAAACCACGCGATCGCGATCGTGACGATGACCAGGATGACGTGGGACATGAGCGATTTCTGCAGCCCGATCGCGTCAGCGATCGCGCCGTTGATCGGCACGCCGATCGCCCCTGTGACGAAGCCGAGACCCATGACCAGGCCGGACGCAAGACCCGCGCGCGCGGCCATCAGCTGCTGGGCCATCAGGAGCATCAGCGGCGCGGTCGAGGCGGCGAGGAATCCGATCAGGACCGCGCTGCCGAAAGCCCACGGTCCGGGATAGATCGTGAACAGCAGGATGGCGGGGATCGAAAGGACCAGCGTGCCCAGGATCACGGTGCGTCGCCCGTAGCGGTCGGCGAGCGAGCCGCATCCGACCGTGCCCACCGCGCTGGCGAGCACCAGGGTCGTGGCGAGCGGACCGTAGAACTCGGGTCCGTAGCCGAGCTGGCGGTACCAGGTGGGCGTGAACGCCTGGAAGACGTTGACTGTCCAGCTGCGCGACATCATCACGCCGATCACGACGGCGAGCGCGAAGACCGGAACAGCCTGCGACGTCGCCGCTTTGCGGACCGCGGCGGTGGCAGTCGACGCCTGGTTGCGCATACGCCACAGCAGGTATCCGCCGGTCACCAATCCGGGTACCACCAGCAGCCCTGTTCCGTGTATGCCGAAGGCGCCGAACACCAGGATGCCGATCAACGGACCCGCGGCCACGCCGACCGTGCCCGCGGTGACATAGATCGACATGCCGAAGCTTCGCCTCCAGGCGGGAAGGAGGCCCCGCACATCGACGGCGCCGGACGGATGGAACGCGCCCGAGCCGAGGCCGGACGCGAGCGCGAGCGCGAGCAGCAGCTGGAAGTTGTTCACGAAGCCGATGACCGAGAACACGATCGCGGTCCACGCCAATGCCAGGCCTGTCAGACGCGTCCCGTAGCGATCGACGAGGAGTCCGAACAGGGGCTGGGAGATCGCGGCCATCCCGCCGTAGGCGAGGCTGACCAGGCCGACTGTCGCGAGGCTCAGGCGAAAGCGGCCGATCAGCAGCGGATAGAAAACGGGAAGCACGCCGACGTAGCTGTCGACCGTGAAGTGCCCGAGCATCAGCGTCAGCAGCCGGCCGTTCCGCAGGTACTCCTTCACTTCACCCTATGATCGCGGCGGTGAAGGAACTTCTGTACCTGAGTCGGGCGGACGTGGAGAGGCTGCTCGACGTCGACGCCATGCTCGAGGCGCTGTCGCGCGCGTTCGTCCTCTACTCGGCGGGTGTCACTTCTGTGCCGCCGCGTATCGCCGCGCGAGTCGGCGACCACAGCCTCCTGGGCGCTATGGCCGGATATGTGCCGGGGGTTGCGCTCGAGACCAAGCTGGTGTCGGTCTTTCCCGAGAACGACCTGCACGGCATCCCCTCCCACCAGGGTCTGATCGGGCTGTTCGACGAGTCTGACGGCACGCCCATCGCCGTCATGGACGGCAACTACATCACCGCGATCCGCACCGGCGGCTCGGCCGCCGTGGCTACTCGCGTGCTCGCCCGCAAGGACGCTCGAGTCCTGGCCATCCTCGGCGCGGGTGCGCAGGGCTGGTCGCATCTGCAGACGTTTCCCCGCGTCCGCGCCTTCGAGGAGATCCGCATCGCCTCGCGCAACCCCGAGCGGGCCAAGCAGCTGGCCGGCACGCATCCGGCTGGGCTCGGAGTCGCCACCTTCGAGGACGCGGTGCGCGGCGCCGACGTCGTCGCATGCTGCACCGATGCACGTACGCCGATCGTCCAGCGCGAATGGCTCTCGCCGGGAACGCACATGAGCGCTGTCGGCGGGACGTTCGGCCCGGAGCTCGACCGCGAGACCGTGGCGGCGTGCCGCGTCTTCGTGGAGTGGCGCGGCGCGGCAACGAACCCTCCGCCTGCCGGCGCGCACGAGCTACAGGGTCTCGATCCACAGACGATCACCGAGGTCGGCGAGGTCATCGCCGGGAAGAAGCCGGGCCGTCAGTCGGACGACGAGCTCACGCTCTACAAGTCGACGGGGCTTGCCATCGAGGACGCGGCGACGGCCCGCCTCGTGTATGACCGCGCTCTCGCGGACGGCGTAGGAGTCAGGCTGCCTCTCTAGAGAGCTCGCGTGCTCTCAAATTTCGAGCACGCGCCACGGCACGACGTTGGCCACGCGCGTCTCGCCGAGTTTGCGCTCGGGGATGGCCCGGCCGTATGGATGGATGTGGCCGTGCACCGCGAGGATCGGTCGGAAGCTGCGAATCAGGCGCGTGAAGGCCACGAAACCCACGTGCGCGGCGTCCTCCGCCTCTGCCACGCCGAACGGCGGCGCGTGAGTGACCAGGATGTCGAGCTTGCGCCCGTCACGCACGGGCTTGAGACGCAGCGAGACTTCGAGACGAAGCGCGCGACGTGACATCTGCCCCTGCGTGTACTGGTTCGGGCCTTCCTTGTAGCGCAGGGATCCGCCGAGCCCGGCGATACGAACCCCGTGCGCCTCGACGACCCTGCCGTCGATGTTGATGCAGCCCTCCGGACCGGGCGGTATTGGCTCGGCGCGAGTGGGCGTCCACGTCGTGTCCGGCGGCTTGAGGCTCGGGTCGTGGTTGCCCGGCACGTAGAGCAGGGGCACGTCGAGGCGACTCACCAGGTACTCGAGGTAATCGAACGGAAGGTCACCGCAGCCGAGGACGATATCCGGCCGGATCGACGTCAGCTTGTCGCCGTAGGAGCCCTCCTCGACCTCGTCGGCGACAGCGAGAATGCGCAGTTCTGACTTAGACCTTCTTGAAACGCAAAGCGGTCCACGTTTCGTCGACAGCGACGAAGGACACCGGCTTGTAGCCCTTGATCGCGGTGACCTCGCCGAGAACGTCGCGCTGGACCCACCAAGGAGTGGCCGGCAGATCCGTGACCTTGCCTCCCTTGGGATACGCGATCCAGAGGAGGCCACCGTCTTTGGCGGCTGCGATGGCGCCGGGACCAAGCCGGCGCAGCTCTTCGACGTCCTTGACGAACAGCAGCACCGCGTCGAAAGACTGGCCGGGCCGGACCTGCTTGCGGACCTCGCGCGGCCCGGGCACTAGAAGGTCGGCGTAGGTATTGGGGACGTTGAGCGCGGCGAGGCTGTGATCCGCGGTCAGTCGCAGCTTCTTGGCAAGGGAGCTGAGGCCGGTCCTGTCGGTGCCGATGACGGGTAGCGAGCGCTGCGAGTCGAGATGGCCCATCAGAGTTCTTTCGGCGCACACATTAGAAGGAATGCGCGCATATCATGCCCGCCTATGCGTTTCCCGACCGCGGCCACGCTCGTGCTGTTTGCGTTGGCCGGTTGCTCGTCATCGCAACCCGCGACCTTCTCGGTCGTCAGCGCCTCCGTCGATCCGACCTACTACTGCCCCGGCGGCGCCAACAACGCGGCCTACGACCTGCGCGCCACCGTCGACGTGCGCAACGGCACCAGCAAGGTCGTGACGATCGACGGTGCGACCGCCGAGATGACCCTTGCGTCAGTCAAGGGGTCGTGGCTCGAGAAGGTCGGCGACCGCTACAACGCCGACGGAGTCAAGGTCACGCCGGCGAGCGTTGCCGCCGGCGGCCATTCCACGCTGACGGTGACCATCCCGAGCGCGTGCACCAGCGGCAAGTACGGCACCGGCACCTCGAGCTCGGCCGATTACAACGTGACCGTTCACCTGAGCACTTCGGCCGGCAAGTTCGCCGTCACGGCTGCGAACCAGCACGAGATCGTCGCCGACTAGCGGCTCAGCTCCGAAGGATCTGCAGGGCTCTGTCCCCGGCCTCGAGCCACGACGGATCGTCAAGCCAGGTGTTCACGCCCCACATCAGCACGACCTGCAGATTTTCCTGCCGGTAGTCGACCGCGCTCGCAAGCAGGTCGGCGGGCGTGAACGACGTCTCGCCACTCCACGGCTGAGCCTGCATCTCGGCCACCCACAGCTCCTTGCCCTGGCGGCTCGCCTCGCTCGACCAGAAGGCAACCGTCTCCTTCTTCCATTCCTCGCGGAGGTCGATGGTGAACACGTGGCGGTCGGAGATGCTCGGCCCGTCGACATAGAGGTCGAGACCGAGCGCGTCGCCGAGCTGCAGAGCGGCGCCGGGATGGCCGCTCGCGCCGAAAGGCGCCGGCGCGGAGATGCGCAGGATGTCGACGTAAACGTTCATGCCGTTGTATGTGGTGACTACTGCCTGGTGGACGGGATCGAGGCGGTGCACCTCGTCCACCTCCCATGACAGCTGTGTCGGGCTGATGCTGTCCTCACCGGTCGAATCACCCAGCACGTAATCGAATGGCTCGTTCTCGACCTGCCATGCGTAGAGCAGCGGTGAGTCGCGGTAGCGCGTGATGCTGGTGTCGAAGTACGCGCGGTAGGCGGCGCCCGACTGCGCCGTGTCGAGGAAGGGCTGTTGACGCGGGCCCGCCCAATCGGGCTCGTGGAGCTCGGGGTAGAGGAAGTTGCGCGCGCCGATCGTGAGCACGACTCGCGTCGGACGTGTGGCCGCCAGGTTGTGCTCCGTGACCACGTCCATCAGCGGATCGATCGACGAGAAGTCGAGGTTTGACGGCGTCGGTTCGACGTCTTCCCAGTAGATCGGGAGCCGCACGAGGTCCGGGTCGGTCGCGTCGAGAAGTCGCTGCAGGTCCGATTCCGGATCGCGGCCGGCCCACAGCGAGGTTTGGGGGCTGAAGCTGAACCCGACCAGCGGCGCCGCGGGCTGGGAATGAGGCCAGGCCTCGCCGCCGAGCAGCACCGCCCCGGCGACGACGATGAAAAGGGTTCTCACCGCATCACCAACGCCCGAGCGGCGGGTTTTCGCCCGGTTTCAAGCGTTGCCCGAGAGGAGGGAACCCAGCCGAATTGCCACGCGCCTGGATCGTCGTCCTTGGATTCGTGCTCGCCGGGCTCGGCGGCCTCGGCGCGTACTTCTTTCCCGTGTTTCAGACAGCGGGCAGCGCCGCGAGCGGCCCGGCCCAGATCGCAGGCCTCAACCCCGTGGCCGGCCCGACCCAGCCGTTCACGGTGCTCTTGCTGGGGTCGGACGACGATTCGAAGTTCCCGCCCGACCGCCTGAACACGCAGTCGATGATCCTCGTTCGGGTCGACCCGAGCACGAAGCAAGCGACCATGCTCTCCATCCCGCGCGACCTCTGGGTGCCGATCCCGGATCAGGGCCAGGGCAAGATCAGCACGGCCTACAGCCAGGGCGGACCAGACGCCGCGGTCAAAGCCGTCGAGACCAACTTCCAGGTTCACATCGACGACTACGTGTGGATCGGCCTGAACGGCCTGGTGAGGCTGATCGACAAGCTTGGGGGGGTCAACCTTCAAGTCACCAATCCTGTCATGGACGATTTCTACCCCGCCGACCTCAGCAGCACTGACAACCCATATGCGTATTACCGCGTGGCGGTGCTTCCGGGTGCAACCCACATGGACGGAGTTCACGCGTTGCAGTACGTGAGGTCGCGGCACGGCGACCTGCGCGGCGATTTTGCGCGCTCCCAACGTCAACAGCAGCTGCTCCTCGCGATCAAGGCGGAGTCGTCGCATTTGAACGTGACGGATCTCCCGGCACTTGCTGGCGCCTTCAACGGCGAGATCAAGACCAGCATCAGCCTGGACCGGCTCCGCGCGCTCATGTCGATCGCCAACAACTTTGACCCCAAGAACGTCCACCAGGTCGTGCTGTTGCCGCCGTACACGTCCGAGGGTTGGGCGTATGGGCAGAGCGTGGTGTTCCCCGATTGGAGCCAGATTCATCCACTCGTGCATCAGACGTTTCCGTGACTCGCGGGCTTGTAGCCGCGGGTTTGGTCGTCTTGATGCTCGCGTTCGGCATCGGGGTCTACCACGCGGCCGGACACTTCAAGGGCGGCCACAACCAGGTTCAGCGCCCGACGCAGATCACCGCCTCGCCGCTGCCCGGAACGATGTACGTCGTCCAGGGAGGCGCGGTCTATCGCTTCCAGCACGGGTCGTTCACCCAGGTCACGTCGGACGACGGGTGGATGCAGCCGGCGGCCGCGTCGAATGGCCAGCTCGTCATAGTCCGCCGAGAGGTTAACTACTCAGACATCTACCTGGTCTCGAGTTCCGGCCGCCGGCTGGCGCAGCTGACGCACAACTCGACGTCCGGCGCGGCCGAGGGCAACCACTGGAGCTTCTACCCGCGCGTCTCGCCCGACGGCCAGAAGCTCTTCTACTCGTTCGATCCGAAGGACCCGTACAACGACTACCGGGTCGACCTCGCGATCTACGCGAGCGCGCCGAGCTCCACGTCGAACGCGATTCCGTGGACGGTGCCGAACCAATTCACCGGTGGCGACGTCAGCCCGGTTCCGCTGAAGGACGGCTCGCTGATCTACACCAAGTACTCCATCGACGACCAATCGCAGGTCCACGCGCAGATCTGGATCCAGCGTCGGGCGGGCAGCGTGGGTGCCGCGCTCACCACTCCCGAGCTCGACTGCGGCCAGCCGGCGGTCGCGCCCGACGAGAAGTCGATCGCGATGATCTGCACGAGGGGTTCGAACCAGTCCGCCGAGCTCGACGTCGCCAGCTTCGACGGGGCGGCACTCACGCTTGGGACGCCCACCGTCCTCGTCAGCGGCGACCTGGTGGCGGCGCCGGCCTTCTCGCCGGATGGAAAGACGGTCGCCTACCTTGCGCCGACGTCCCCGGGCGGCGGGTTTCAGCTCTGGACAGTGAAACCGGGAAGCGCTGGATCCGTACGCGACATCACCACCGACCTCGGACTCGATTCGACGTCCGCACCGGTCTGGCTGGCGGGGTAACTCAATAGTGGAATTCCAGAACCGTCCAATAGTGGTAGTTGCGGATTGGCTGCGTGCGCGTTTTCAAGGCAGGAGACGAATGTTGAGATTCAGAACAAAGTCCGACGCGCCCGACCTACACACGCAGCTGGAGACCCTTCTCGACCAGGTGTGGCGGTCGGAAAGCGATTGGCGGTTGTGGGATCGCCTCGACGCCGCGGACATGCTCGAGTCGATGCGTGAGAAGCGACTCAAGAACCGCGACGAAAAAAAGGCGGCCTAGCCGTGGGGGACGTCCCCGCCAGCCAGAGGTCGTGAGCCGGATGTCTCCTCGCCGAGCACGCGGCGAGGAGAACGGCCGCACTGCCTTCGTCCTGTCCGGTGGCGCCAGCCTTGGCGCTGTCCAGGTCGGAATGCTCGGAGCCCTTGAAGAGAGCGGCATCCGTCCCGATCTCCTCGTCGGCACCTCCGTCGGTGCGGTCAACGCTGCGTGGATCTCCGGCCGGCCCGCGCGCGACGGCGCGGACCGCCTGCGCGAGATCTGGCTCGGCCTGCGCCGCCAGGACATCTTTCCGATCAACCCCCTGACCGGCGCGGCGGGACTGCTCGGGCGGTCCAACCACTTCATCTCGAACCACGCCCTGAGCGCCGTGCTCGAGACGCACCTACCTTTCACGAGGCTCGAAGAGGCCCGGGTTCCCCTGCACGTGGTGACCACCGACCTGAAGAGCGGCCGTGCCGCGATCCTCTCGCACGGCCCAGCCGTTCCCGCGCTGCTCGCCAGCTGCGCGATCCCGGGAGTGTTCCCGCCCGTCTCGATCGGGGGGCGCGAATACATCGACGGCGGAGTTGCCAACCACACGCCCCTGACGGTCGCGATCGAGCTCGGGGCCACTGAGGTCTACGTCCTGCCGGTCGGCTACCCGTGGCTCAATCGTGAGCCGACGAACGCGCTGGGCATGGCGCTGCACGCCCTCGCCCGCATCATCGAGCAGAAGCTCGACGCCGAGGTCGAGCAGAACCGCGCGGCGGCCACCATCCACGTGCTGCCCGCGATGGACATCGCGGACGTGTCCCCGGCCGACTTCAGCCGCACCCGGGAACTGATCGACTGGGGCTACAAGTCGACCCGGCGCTACCTCGGCATGGGCAATGGGCGCTCGGTGCTGCCCGAGACCGCGAAAAGGACCATCAACCTCAGCCCGAATCCCGCGCGCGCCGCCTGAGCGCTACCTACTTCGCCCGCTTGATGCGGCTCTGAAGTCCGCTCTGCAGATCGCGGACGCGCCCAGGGATGGTCTCCTGTAGCCGTTGCACCACGGTCTGGCGCCTCCGGCTGCGGAACAGCATCCAGCCGATGATTCCGAGGCCGACCACCGCGGCCACCACGCCCGCGGCCACGACCGCCGGCGGAACCTCGGGCATCTCAATTTCCTTCATGTCGTCGAGCGAGCGCTGGATGGTCTGCCGGCCCGCGCTGATCTGGCTCTGGATGTCGTCGGCCAACGTGTTCATGTCTTCCTCCTGGTTCACCTCGTGACTCTCCCCCACCAATCTTGAAACGAATTCGAGCCCGGTAGCGGCGAAGTACGGAACGTTTTCTTTAGTGGAGCGCTCGAGCCGCCAGGTTGGAGCGCCCCAAAACCCCGGAAACGGAGGTTATTGCCGTGAAATGCGACATCTGTAACGAGGACTTTGCCAACTCCGTCGAGCTGGACAAGCACAAGGAGCGCGAACATCCGATGGGCTCCGGCGACGAGACGCTGGAGAAGCCGGACAACATGCGCGAGAGCTTGCAGCAGGCGCCGGTGGTGCCGGGCAAGAACCAATAGGGCCAAGAACCAGTAGGGCAAGGTAAGGTCGACCAGCCGGTGGCGCTTCGCGGCGCCACCGGTTTTTTCTTGTCTTTTTTCTTGTCTAGGGAGTTTCCTCAGCGACTGCGTAACCGCGCCGCCCGGTCAAGGCACCGACCGGCGACTTCCTCGGCTGCTTGATCGCCCACTCTTCCTTATCGATAAGCCTCCACGCCCACTGCGGGTTGGCTCGAACCCGTTCGCGCGCCTCGTAGAGGGCCTTGGACATGAGCTTGATGCCCGCGAGGCCGGGCAGCTTGCCGATCTTGTCATCGATCTCGAGCAGCTCCTGCTCGCCCTGCTCGTCGTCGAAGAGGTAGAGGGCGAGCGCGTCGACCTCCTCCTGCTTCTTGACGCCCTCTCCTACCGGCACCCAGTAGCGGTCGAGCATCCACCGGTCGAGCTTCTGAGCGCGCACGTTGTCGCCCAGCCATTCCTTGGCGGAGTTGTAGTAGAAGGCGAAGTGCCGGCGCTCGTCCTTGATGATGCGGCTGAGCAGATCCTTCAACACCGGATGCCCCGACTTGCGGATGAGGGCACCGTAGCCCGTCGCGGTCGACAGCTCATTGATCGCCCCGATCGACAGGTAGACGGCCGAGAAGTTCTTGAGCATCCATGAGCCGGCCATGGTCGCGAGGATGCTGACGCTGTTCTGAAGCCCGAGGTTGGCGCGCACGTTGGCGATGCGGTCCTGGGTGTCGAACTCGATCCCGTACAGATTCAGCAGCTTGCCGATGTTCTCGCCGTGCCACAGCTCTTCGTAGTTCCAGCACGCGAGGAACGCGGTGAGGATCGGGTCCATGCACGCCCGCGTCACCAACAGGTGGGAGAGGTAGAGAGGGACGTGATTCTCGATGTCCATCATGTAGTGGAGGCAGAACAAGTCACCCTTCGAAAGCGGGTGTTTCGTCACGTCGTCCCAGGCGATGCCTGAGGTGTCGACCTTCTTCGACTCTTCCTTGTAGCGCTCGATGCTGAAGCTCATGTCCACCCCTACGAACGGTCCGCCGAAACGGATCAAAGATCTGGGCCTCTTCTGAGCTTGTTCGGAGGGAGGGCTCAGGGGCCGCCGCCAGTCTAGGTCGCGACGCTCCCACACGGGGCGATCAACCTTGGAGGCAGATTGGCAATGAACGGAATTCGCAAGGCAGTCCTCGCGGCGACGGTCGCGGGGTCGATGTTGGTAGGAGGCGTGGGCGGAGCGATGCTCTACGCCACCACGATCGCGGCGTCGGCCGCGACGTCGCCGACCCCGTCGCCGTCAGGGTCTGCGACCGCGCCGAGCGGGAAGTTCGTACCGAACGAGGACCCGACGCACGAGGCCGGCGAGAGCGCCGCGCGTGAGGCGCAGGAGAATGCGGGCCAGGTCCCGACGGTCCCGTAGACGCACGGATAGTCGCGACTATCAGAGCGACGAGCCTCTAAAAACCCCGGATAGTCCGGACTATCCGGGGTTCTCGTGGCTTAGGGCAGCAATTGCCTCGCCACGAACCACATGTTGGCGGGGCGCTCTGCCAGCCGGCGCAGGTACCAGGCGTACCACGCATCGCCGTACGAGATGAGGTCGCGCACCATGAACCCCTCGCGCGCAAGCCGCAGCTGCTCGTCCATGCGGATCCCGTACAGCATCGCCACCTCGAGCTGCGACTTCTCCAACCCCAACGCCGAGGCAATTCGCCACGCCTTCGCGACCATCTCGGTGTCATGCGTCGCGTTCACCAGGCGCAGGCGCTTGCGCTTGACCTCGGGCAGCATCAGGGCCGTCAGCGCCAGGTAGTTCGCATCGACGTCCTTCTTGGCCTGGAACGCGATGTTCGAAGGCTCCGAGTAAGCGCCCTTGACGAGCCGGATCGCCGGTCGTGAGGGGATGAGGCGCGAGACGTCCGCCGCCGTTCGGTACAGGTACGCCTGAAGCGCGAGGCCTAGGTGCGCGTGGTCGGGCCGGATCTGCAGGTACAGGTCGACCGTCCGCTCCGTGTAGGCGCTGCCCTCCATGTCGATCCACAGAAAGCTACGTGCCTTCGCCGCCGCGTCCGCGAGCCGGCGCAGGTTCGCGAGGGTCGCGGCCTCGTCGATATCGAGCCCGAGCTGGGTCGGCTTGACCGAGATCTCGGCGCCGATGTCTGTGGACGCGGCCAGCACCTCTTCGTAGTGCTGGACCATCCGGTCCGCGTCCTCGAGGTCGGTGATGTTCTCGCCGAGCAGCGTGAACAGCGCGCCGACGTTCTTCGCCCTGAAGTCGATCGCGGCCTTCAGGGCGGCGTCGAAACCTTCGCCGGGCAGGAACCGCTTGACCGCGCGGCGCGCGAAACGCCAGCGGGGCACGTGCGACGACAGCCATCTGTTCTGCGCGCACCAGAGGAGCAACCCTCGCATCGAGCTACCAAAGGTTAGTGAGATCGTGGAGCGGGAGGGGTAGGTGCCTCCCGCTCACAACACGATCAGCTACGCAGGTCGGTCGCTCCCCAGCGAGCACTCGACGCTGCAGTACGCCTCATCCCCCCGCCACACCGCTCCAAAGTCGATTGGCGCGGCGCATGCGGCGCAGTACGCGACGGCTGCGGTCTGCCTTTGCACGAGCTGGAGCGCGGCCCCGAACTTGCTCGTTGACGGCACACCTCGGCGAAAGGCCATGCGTTCGGCGTCAACTCTTCCGACCGGTAACGGAACGATGCTCATGCCCCTTGCCCTCCGCAGTCGCTACCGCAGCTTCCTCGTATGGCAAGTATCCGCAGGCAGCCGCGAATGTCGCCGTACCGATGTAGGAGACAGGCCTCGTACGTGCCGTAATTTCTTGTGAAGAACAAGGTGCCCGCTCGGCGGGCACCTTGCTGATGGTCGTGGGTGACTACCAGTAGTACCAGCGGCCTCCCTCCGCGGAGCGGACGAAGAAGCCCAGCACCCAGAGGATCAGCCCAATGATGAGCAGAATCCAGAGGATGTGAAGCGCTGGTGCCAGCAGACCGCCCCCACCGAGGAGCAGCAGCAGCAGGATCAAGACGATGAGCGCAACCACTCTTGATTTACCTCCTTTCGGACCGGTCTTGAGTTCAGGCCGGCCGGAATTACGTTGCTACTAAGAAAACGCCTGCGTTCCGTCGCCTTACTCGCATGCGCGAGCTCAGCGCGATTTCGAACGGGACTTCTCGGTGCTCGAGCGGCCTGTCTTGCCGCCCTTCATGAGCGACCGCCAGCCCTTGGCTTCGATATGGACCCCGTACTTGCGCGCGGCGGTCCGGATACGCCGCCAGGCCGCGTCGCGCTCTTTGTCCGTGACGCCTTCGACCTGGTCGAAGCGCGCCACCGCGTTGCGCACGTGGCGGGCGTCGTTGAGCGGCTCCTTGCGCTTCTTCGGGAACGCGAAGGTGTCGCTCTGCATCCGATTCCGCTGCTGCGTGCTGGTAGTAGCCATGGCCCAGACCTCCTGAAACTAGATTTCCCCCTCAACCGAAAAACGTGTCCGACCGATCGCCTACCGACAAAAAAAGGGCCGCGCATTGCGGCCCTTTCGCTTCCCTCTGAGGAGGAGAGGGGAAAGCCTCTGTTTACTTCGAGGGCGACGCCATCGCGCTCGGCGACGCGCTCGCGCCACCGCCACCGCCCGGTGCGGGTGACGTGACGGTCGGGTTGTTGGTCGTAGTCGGGGCCATTCCCCGAGTGCCGAACCAGTTCCACTGGGTGAAGCCGAAGAACAGCAGGATCAGCACAAGCAGCGCAAGGATGGCCGCGGCCACGCCGGCGCCCGCTCCGGCACCCATGTCACCGCTCGTCTCGACCACCTCGGAGCCGGCCGGGCTCCAGTAGCGCCGAACGCTGTACCCACCGGCTCCGAGGAGCAAGGCGAGGACAAGAATGACGAGCAAGATGAAAAGCAGAGTTCCCAAACGATCGAACCTCCTTTGAGTTCAACTACGACCCACCTTCCTTGCCTCGAGTCGACTCGTGGGTCGCTCGTTTCGGTAACGCCCAGGGGCGGGGGGATTACCTTGGTTTGAACTCGCCGCTGAACCTGATTTGAACTCAGGCGGCCGGGCGCGAACGGCGCCGCCGGACCGCCCCGGCCGCCACCGCAGCGGCCATGACCGCGCCCAGAGCGACCCGTTGAAAAACCGACCGGCGCTGGGGCTTCGGAGGGGTGCCGTCCGCCCTTTTCTGCTCGATCGAATCGACCGGCCTCGTCTTGTCGCGCGATTCCTGCATCGGGCTGGCCACGAGGCCGCGGGTGGCGGGCTCGCCAAGGCGGAACCTGTTGTAGACCGCTCCAAGCAGGATGAGCTGGGACAGCAGGTAGAACCAGGTCGCGAGCAAGAAGAACAACCCGAACGTGGCGCCGTATGTGCTGTATCCACCCGCGACCCGCGTGTACAGCGAGAATCCCAGGGACAGCGCCTCGATCAACACACCGGCGAGGAGGGCGCCGGGGACGACGTCGCGCAGCCGAAACGTGCGATTGGGCACGAAGCGATACAGCGCGACCAGGAGCGAGATCATCACCACGGAACCGACCAGGAAGCCTGTGACCGTGCCGACGAGGGGCACGGGGACCAGCGCCGCGAGGCTGTTGATCCCCACCGTCACGACGATCGCGACGATGAGGATGACCATCATGATGAGGCCCATCAGGCGCTGCCTCAGCATGTCGCGCTGACGGGTCCCGAAGATCTCCGTCAGGGCGAATTCCATCGTGGCGAAGATGCTGCTGGCGCTCCAGAGCAATCCGCCGATGGAGACAAGTCCGAGCCAGCCGGCGGACCTCTTCGCGCCCTCGAGGGCTTTCAGCAGCTCGGTTTGAGCGCTGGACGGAAACGTCTGCACGAGAAGGGTCTGGATGTGCGTCTCGGTGTTCGCATCGCGCACGGCGAGGCCGATGATCGAAAGGGCGCCCAGGATCATCGGGAACATCGACATGAACCCCGCGAACGCCAGCGCCAGCGCGTAATTGCTCGCCTGGCTCTCGCCATACGCCATCACGACCCTGGCGGGAATGGTCTTCTGCGCGCGCGCCGCGAGCGCCTGGGCGCGCGCGCGCAACTGCGTTACGACGCGCTCAGCTCCGATTCCGGCGGACGCGACATCCGCTCGAGAACCGCGGCGGCAGCATTGCCGATCAAGGCGGGGGCGACCTTGCGGACGATCGATTCGATCGTGCCCGGCTCCTCCGCCTGCCTGTCGTTGACCTTGACCGTCACCGAGGGCAGCTCTTCGCGAAACCTTTCGAGCAGCTCGCGCAGCCGCTCGACAGAGGCGTCGCTCAGGCGGTCACGCAGCGACGGCTTGCGCGTGCGCCGGTAGACGAGAAACGCCACGCCCGCCACGGCGAGGACTCCCACGCCGGCGGCCGCCCATCGGCCGTAGCGCGCGGCCCTGTTCGCCGCCGTGCCTTCCAGGCGGTTCAGGTTCTCGTCCATCCGGTCGCGCGTCTCCTTTATTTCCCGTTCGATCTCACGCGCCGAAGCGCCCATTCCTTGTTCTCCTTCAGGCTTCCGATCGTGCGAGGCGGCAGCTTCAGCCGCAACCGCGCTTTGCCGATGATCACCAGCACCACGCCGAGCACCAGGTAACCTCCCGCCCACACCGCCGCGGCCTGCCAGTGCCAGGGGAGCAGCCAGACCGCAAGCGACGGCAGGGCCACGAGCACGCCGAGCATCAGCAGCAGGCCGCCGAATGCCATGACGCCGGCGGCGACCGCATTCCGCGTGGCGAGCTCCTTCGCCTCCTGCTTGGCGAGCGCGACCTCGAGCGACAGCAGGCGCTGCGCGTCGCTCACCACGGATGAGATCAGTCCACGCGCGGACGCGCCGCCACGCGCGGACGCGCTGGCACGCGCGCTGGCGCCGTCGCGTACATCGGTGGAATCGATCACAGGCGAGGACATCGGCTCTCATTGCGTCAACGCGTCGCGTATTGGCCTTACGCGCGCGCGTTGACTAACGGTGGGAATGCAGGTCGAGATCGGATACACGCTGTCGAGCGAGGAGAGGCAGCCGGCGGACCTGGTCCGGCTCGCGCGCATGGCGGAGGACATCGGATTCACCTACGCCCTGATCTCTGATCACTTCCACCCGTGGACCGACCGCCAGGGCAGCGCGCCCTTCGTCTGGGCAGTCCTCGGCGGCATCGCCGCGTCCACCCGCCGGCTGCGTGTGGGCACCGGAGTGACCTGCCCCATCATGCGCATGCATCCGGCGATCGTCGCGCAGGCATCGGCGACTGTCGCGTGCCTGATGCCAGGCCGGTTCTTCCTCGGCGTCGGGAGTGGCGAGAGCCTCAACGAGCACGTCATCGGCCAGGGATGGCCGCCGCCCGACATGAGGCAGGACATGCTCGAGGAGGCGGTCGGGATCGTGCGCGCCCTCCACGAAGGTGGAGAGCGGAGCCACTACGGCAAGTTCTTCCAGGTGCACGACGCGCGGGTGTACAACCTGCCGGAAGCCGCGATCCCGATCTACGTTGCGGCCGGTGGGCAACAGGCCGCGAAGATGGCCGCGCGGGTCGGCGACGGGCTCATCTGCTCAGCGCCGTCAGGCGAGTCGGTCGCGGCCTTCGACGTGGCTGGCGGCGCGGGCAAGCCGCGATACGGCCAGCTGACGGTCTGCTGGGCGAAGACCGAGGAGGAAGCGGTGCGCACCGCGCTCGACTACTGGCCGAACTCCGGGCTGAGCGGACAGTTCAAGAACGAGCTGCCGCGGCCGGCCTACCTCGAGCAGGCGTCGAAGCTCGTGACCGAAGACGTCATCAAGAAGGAGATCGTCTGCAGCCCCGACTCACAACTGCACCTTGAAGAGATCGGCAAGTTCGTTAAGGCCGGCTTCGACCACGTGTACGTGCACCAGGTCGGGCCGGACCAGGAAGGGTTCATGCGCTTCTACGAGCGCGAGATCCTCCCCAATGCAGGAGCGCTCGCCGCCTAGACGCTCAGGGCGCCGCGAGCGTCGCGAGCAGCGCGATCGCGGCAACGCTCATCGCGGCGGCGGTCGCCCACGTGAGGAGTTTGCTCACGCGTCCGCTCGTGCGATCTCCCATCACCCGCCGATCGGATCCGAGAAGCACGATGAGCACGAGCAGCGGCGGGGCGACCAATCCGTTGATGATGGCGGTCACGAAAAGGGCACGAATTGGATCGATGCCGATGAGGTTGAGTCCGACCCCGGCCGCGGTCGACAGCACCATGATTCCGTAGAAAGTCGGTCGGAAAAGCGGCCTCTCCGACAGCGCCCCCTTCCAGCCGAAGAACTCGCGCACCGCATACGCGGCCGAACCCGTGAGGATCGGAATGGCGAGCAGACCCGTGCCGATCATGCCCAGCGCGAACAGCACGAATGACCATTGCCCTGCCAACGGCGCCAGCGCCTGCGCCGCTTGGTCCGCGGTCTGGACGCCGGTCTTGCCATGTGCATGCAGGACCGCGGCCGTGGAGAAGATGATGAAATACATCACCAGGTTCGAGAAGAGCATTCCGATCAGGATGTCGGCGCGTGCTGCCTTGAGCTCGGACTGGGCCACGCCACGGCGCTCGGCCTCCGTCCTCTTGCCGGCGGCGCGCATCTCGTCGACCTCGGAAGACGCCTGCCAGAAGAACAGGTAAGGCGAGATCGTCGTGCCGAGAATGGCCACGATCGCCGCGATGTAGTCCCTGCTGAACTCGAAGTGTGGCAACACGCTCGCGATCAATATCTGCCGGGCGTCGGGATGGACGATAACCCCGGTCGCGACGTATGCAAAAAGCGTCAGCGTGAGCCACTTGAAGATCTTGAAGATCACCGCGTAGGTGACAAACAGCTGCAGCCCGACTATGAGCGCCGCAACCGGAACCACAAGCCACAGCGAGCGCACCATGCCGCGGGTCAGCAATGAACCACCGGCCGCGACCGCGCCGATGTCAGCACCGCAATTTATGGTGTTGGCGACGAACAACGCGCCGATGCAAACGCCGACGACCCAGGTGGGGAAACGGCGGCGGAGTGAGATGCCCAAGCCGACCCCGGTGTGGAGCGCAATGCGGGCGCAAAGCTCCTGTACCGCCGCCATCAGGGGGAAGGTGAAAAGCGAGGTCCAGAGCAGTGAATAACCAAACTGGCTCCCCACCTGCGAATAGGTGCCGATGCCGCTTGGGTCGTCGTCGCTGGCCCCGGTGACCAGTCCAGGTCCCAGGATTTGCAGCCAGCCCAAGGGACCACGCCGTCGGGCCTCCTCGAGGCTCGTTCGACCTGCGGCCGGTGCGCCGGTATCGGCTTCGTGCTCCGCGTTCGAAGCTTGCTTTTCGAGCTGGTCTGGCGCCGGCTCCCGGTCTGGGCCGGCGGGGACCACCCGCAGCAGCGGATCCTCGATTGGAGCTCCTGGTTCGCGCGGGTCGTCGTCGCGCGGCAGGGACGCATGGCGGCGGCTCACAATCCGATAACGCGGCCGACGTGGGCGTTCCTCTCTTTGATGCAGCCCGCGCCGACCGCGCAGCCAGTTCGCGTTCTCCCGGAAAGCGTCGACCGCCGCCTCTACACGCTCATCCACGGCCTCCCCCACTCGCCCGTGGGCGATCGCTACGTGACAATCCTCTCCGATCTCGGCGAGGGCCTCGGCTGGGTCGCCGCAGGCGGCGCTCTCGCCTGGCTGGGCGGGCCCAAAGGCCGGCGCGCAGGTCTCGCGACAGTGATCGCCTCGCTCGGCACCACGTACCTCGTGCAGCAGAGGATCAAGCCAATCTTCCGGCGCAAGCGACCCCACGTCGGGCGAGAGATCCTGGTCGTCGGGATCCGGACAACCGACGCTTCCTTTCCCTCCGGCCACGCCGCGTCGTCTTTTGCGGCCGCGACTGCGCTCGCGGTGTTCTATCCGAAAACAGCGCCTCTCGTCTACGCGCTTGCCACGGGCGTCGGCGCATCGCGCGTGCACCTCGGTCACCACTTCCCCAGCGACGTCATCGTCGGAGCGGGGATCGGCGCGATTGCCGGCGGGGTGGTGGCGGCGCTGGTGAAGGCCGCCCGAGCGTAGAGGTGTGAGGGGCTCGGCCATTGCTGGCCAAGCACCCTCAACATTTGAACGGGCGGGGCAATTCGATTACTGACGAAATCTTTGGCGCGCGCCGGTATTCAGGCCGCAGGAGCGCGTTTTAGTCCGCGTGAGGAATGTGGGGGGTCCAGGTTATTACTGGACCGCGGAAGGGTTCTTCATGCAAGACCTCTTCAGCAGCAACGACGGGATCGGTCCCGTCTACGCCGACAGCCATCTCGTCGTCACCCGCACGCGCGAGCCCACCGGCCTGCGCTTCGCGGGAGAGATCGACATCTCCAACTCTGAAGCCATCGCCCAATCGATGCGAATCGCGCTCGGCAATGTGGCTCGGTCGCACCTCGACCTCAGCGGATTGAGCTTCATCGACGTCAGCGGGATTCGGGCCCTGGTCGAGACCGCTATCGATCTCGGGGACGGACGGCAGATGCTGCTCCATGGCCTCCCCCGGCAGCTGCAGACCGTCATGCGCATCACCGGCTGGGCCGATGAAGCGACGCTGACTCTCTGCGATTGCAAGGTCGCTGCCAGATGAGCGCCACAGCGGAACGTTTTCGCCACGAAGCTCTCCTCTACGCCGACCACGAAGAATTTCTTGCGGGCTGCGTTCCGTTCATCCGCGGCGGCCTGGCGGCGGGCGAGCCCGTGCTGGTCGTCGAGTCTGAAGGGCGCACCAAGCTGCTCCGCGACGCGCTCGGCGCCGACGCCGAGCGGGTGGGCTGGGCCGACATGAACGCGGTCGGTGCGAACCCCGCGCGGATCATTCCGGCGTGGAAGGAGTTCGTCGAGCGGCACGGCAGCGGCGGTCGCCGGCTGCGCGGGATCGGCGAGCCGATCTGGAGCGAGCGCAGCTCGGACGAGCTGGTCGAGTGCCAGCGGCACGAATCGCTGCTCAACATCGCGTTCGGCGAGGGCCAGGCGTGGTGGCTGCTGTGTCCTTACGACACGAGCAACCTCGATGCGTCGGTCATCGAGGAGGCGCGAAGAAGTCACGAGTACGTGATCGACATGCGCGGCCCGAGCGGCGCGAGCGCGTCGTTCCGCGACAACCAGGCCTCCGGCCCTGCCTTTGATGCGGCGATGCCGGATCCCGAGGACCTGCGCCTCCTGATGCGCTTCGACCGCGAGAGCCTCCTGTCGCTCCGCGGCCACGTTGCCCGTCAGGCCATCGCCGCCGGGCTCCGCGCCGAAAGCGCGACCGAGTTCGTCACCGCTGTGAACGAGGTGGCGACGAACAGCGTGCTCCATGGCGGCGGCGGCGGCACGCTGCGCGTCTGGCGCCCGCTGGGCTCGGTCGTGTGCGAGGTGCTCGACACCGGCCACTATCCAAGCCAGCTCGCCGATCGATCTCGACCGGGCGAGGACGCCGGCGATCCGCGGGGCCTGTGGGTGGCCAATCAGCTCTGCGACCTCGTGCAGGTCCGAAGCCTCGCCGGGGGCACGGCGGTGCGCCTGCACATGAAGGTCGCCCGCTAGCCCCACGAGTCAGCAAGGCGGAGCCCAGCAGCTGGCGCGGCGGGTCAGCCGCCTTCCGCTCGCGGACGTTTGAGCGGCGCCTCGACAGGCGCTGCCTCCATCGCGCCCGCCATACGCATGATCTCCCTCGCCGCCTCTAGGTTGGGCGGCGAGACGCTGATCAGGATCCGGCCCGACTCCACCTCCTGCTCGTAGTAGAGGGCGCGGTCGCCCGACGCCGACATGCTGATGAGCATCCCTGCAAGCGATCCCGCGGCGGCGCCCGCCGCGGCCGCGAACAGGAAGGTGGCGAGCACGTTCCCACTGACAAGCGGCTTCACGCCCGGGACCATGCCGGTCGCCACCGCCCCGACCACAGCCCCGATCAAGGTGCCTGTTACGACGCCGGCGAAGACCTTCGCGAAGTAGTGCCCGCGCCGCCGAAACTGCGGCGTCGAGACCGCCACCTGGTCGGGTCCGAAGCCTGCCTCCTTGAGTTTTCCAAGCGCCTGGTCGGCCTCAGTTCGAGTCCTGAAAAGGCCGACGACCGTGTCCGGCATTAGCCACCTCCTACCTCTGGGTAACGCCTATCCTGTTGCTCCCGTGGCAACCCGATCCGAGCTGGCCGGCTACTCCACCGCCGAAGCCCGGCGAGCCCTGGAGGGTCTGCCCCGGTGCGACTACGAGGTCGTGATCAAGCCGCTGCGCTACCGGTGGGGACCGCACCTCGCGGCCCGGTGCGAGTTCGATGAGCGCCGGATCGTGCTCCAGGTCCCGATTCCGTTCAAGCCGTTTCGCGAGCCGGTGATCTACGCCGCCCGCCGAAAGCGCGGGGCCGGCATGCGTTTCGCGTGGGCGTCGGAGACGGTCTATTTCCGCGGCCGGCGCGACGTGCTGCGGTTCCTCTACTGCCACGAGTGGATGCACTGGTACCTGCACGAGGTCCTGGGCAAGGGCTCGTCGGCGGAGACCGCGTGCGATCGGTTCGCGCTGCGAAACTTCCGGCGCCGCTACGTCACGACGGACGACGCCGACGCGGCGCTCAAGCGGCGCCCTCTAAAGGCACGCGCGTCGGGCTGAGCCCGGCTGCCTCGGCGAGGCCGGCGAAGGTGACAGCGTCCTTGATCGCGTAGCCAAATGTGTCGTTGTTGAAGTACACGTAGACGTCCTCACCCGCGGACCAGGTCTGCGCGATCGTCGCGACCCATCGCCGCAGGACGTCACGTCGATAGCCAGGCGCGTTCGGGCCGCTGCCTTCGTGGAATCGCACGAAGCCCCAATCCGCCGTGCGCCACATGGGTTGCTTGCGGCGCGGGCTGTCGGCGAGGCACAGCGCCGCGCGATGACGCTCGAGCAGCTGCCGCGTTTCGCCGGTGAACCATGAGGCGTCGCGAAATTCCACGGCGACCCGGACGGACTGGTCGAACAGGTCGAGTGTCGCGTCGAGCAGCGGGAGGTTCGCCCTGAGGGGCGGCGGCAGCTGGATGAGGACCGGACCGAGCTTCGGCCCCAGCGCGATCGCTCTGTCCATGAACCGCCTGACCGGCTCGTCGGGGTCGTGAAGCCGCTTGAGGTGCGTGAGGTAGCGGCTCATCTTCACGGCGAAAACGAAATCGTCAGGTGTGTTGAGCCGCCATTGCTCGAACACAGTCTTCTCGGGGAGGTTGTAGAACGTGTTGTTGACCTCGACGGTCTGAAATCTCTCCGCAAAGTGCTGAAGCCAGAGGCGTTGCGGAAGTCGCTCGGGATAGAACACCCGGCGCCAATGCGCGTACTGCCAGCCCGACGTTCCGACGAGGAGCATCCTCGCCCATGAAAACGCTCATGACAACGCTTCTCGCTCCTTGGGCAGCAGGACGATCACAGCCAGAGGCAGCACCGCGTTGACCAGGATCGAAACCAGGCCGTGGTTGAAACCGATAGGAGCGATGAACAGAACCGCGGCGCCAAACAGGCACACGACTTCGAGCGCTATCGCGACGCCTCGCGCCCAACCGCGGCGCCAGAGGACGCCGATCGAACACAGCAGCGTGCCCAGCGCGAGCAGCATCGTGGCGAGCGCGAGGACCGCCATATGTATCTCGCCCGCGACCGCAAACGGCGCCGCCGAGATCCCCGTGATGAACCAGACGGCACTCTGCAGCAACAGCAAGACGAAAGCCGCCTCGGGTTTGGCCGATCTCACGTGCCGAGCTTCACGCGGCCGCTTAAGAATCGAGTAAGAGCGGCAGGTCGACGAGGAACGCAGCGCCGCCAATGTTCGCCGAGCCCGCGAGGATCCGACCGTGGTGCTGCTCGACGATCCAGGCGGCGATTGACAGTCCGAGACCCGCGTGCCCGCCGGCGCGCGACGGATCGGCGCGATAGAACCGCTCGAATATCCGGGCGCGATGCGCTTCCGGAATCCCGGGTCCGTCGTCCGCCACGACGAGCCGCGCCCACCCACCCTCGCGCCGGAGGCTGACTTCGACCTTCGACTTCGCGTACCGGCTGGAGTTGTCGAGCAGGATCCACAGAAGCTGGCGCAGCGCGTCCTCGTCGCCCTGGACTCGGGCCGTTTCGGTCTCGACGCCGAAATCTCTTCCCTTCTGGCGGCAGACCTCGATCAGGATCGGGCGCAGGTCGACGGGCGTGAGCTGCAGCTGCACGCCCGCGTCGGCGCGTGCGAGCGTGAGCAGTCGATCGACGAGGCGGGCCATCCGTGCGCTCTCCTGGACCACGTCGCCGGCGGCCGCCTGCCGGACCTCCGGCGCCACCTCACGGGCCGCGAGGAGTCCCGCGTTGCCCTGGATGGTGGTCAGCGGCGTGCGCAGCTCGTGCGACGCGTCCG
>DATEHC010000168.1:0-5095 GCA_035279785.1 Candidatus Dormiibacterota bacterium | reverse complement strand
GGCCGACGTCGCGGTGGCAATGAACACGGGGACACAGGCCGCCAAAGAGGCCGGCAACCTCATCGACCTCGACAGCGACCCGACCAAGCTCATCGAGATCGTTGAGGCTGGCAAGCAGATGCTGATCACGCGCGGAGCGCTGACGACGTTCAGCATCGCGAACGACGTCGCTAAATACTTCGCCATCATCCCGGCGATCTTCATCGGGACGTCGGTCGGGGCACTGTCGGCGCTCAACATCATGCAGCTGCACAGCTCGAACAGCGCCGTGCTGTCGGCCGTGATCTTCAACGCCTTGATCATCATCGCCCTGGTTCCGCTGGCCTTGCGTGGGGTGCGTTACCGACCGATCGGAGCCTCTGCGCTACTGCGCAACAACCTGCTCATCTACGGCGTCGGCGGAATCATTGCGCCTTTCGTTGGCATCAAACTCATCGATCTGATCGTCACCGCGATCGGTCTATCCGCCTAGGAGCCTCAAGAAGAAATGCTCAGCCTCATCCCGCTCGACATCCTGAAATCGATCCGCATCACCCTCGTCTTCGGATTGATCGGCGGCGTCATCTACCCGCTCGTCATCACCGGGATCAGTCAGGTCGCCTTCCACGACCAGGCGAACGGGAGCCTGGTCATGGTCAACGGACGGATCGTCGGCTCGAGCCTGATCGGCCAGAACTTCTCCGCGGACAAGTACTTCCAGGGGCGCCTCTCGTACACCTCACCGGCTCCCTACGAGGCGGACAACTCGGCCGGCAGCAACCTCGGTCCCAGCAATCCGACGCTGATCAACAATGTCGCGAGCGCAGCCCGCTCGTACCGCCAGGCCAATGGTCTCGGCCCGAACGCTCAGGTGCCGGTCGACGCTGTGACCGGGGACTTCAGCGGCTTCGACCCGGACATCACGGAGGCAAATGCTCTGCTCCAGGTGAATCGCGTCGCCCAGGCACGAAACCTCGATCCCGCGAAGGTGCGGGCGCTTGTCGAGAAGTACAAGCACGGGCGGATCCTCTGGATCTTCGGCGAGGAATACGTCAACGTGCTGGAGGTCAACCTGGCGCTGGACAGGGGAGAGTCGGGATAGGGCCTCGCGGGTATAAAGGCGCTGTGCAGAGTGATCCGCCGCGTCCCGTAGTGGAGCCCCACGCGCACCCGCATTCAACTGTGCCGGAGGGTGCGTCGCGCACCCGTGGCCACCTGAAGCTGTACCTGGGCGCGACGCCGGGAGCGGGGAAGACGTTCGCCATGCTGCGGGAGGCTCACGACCTCGTCCGCCAGGGTCACGACGTCGTCGTGGGTTTCGTCGAGACCTACAACCGGCCGCGCACGGTCGAGCTGCTTCACAGTCTCGAGGTCGCGCCGCGGAAGAGCATCGCGTACAAAGGCACCACGATCGAAGACATGGACCTCGACTGGCTGCTCCAACGCAGGCCGGAGATCGCGCTAGTCGACGAGCTCGCGCACACCAACGCTCCGGGGCTCGAGCATCAAAAGCGGTGGCAGGACGTCGAGGACCTCCGGGCAGCCGGAATCAACGTCGTATCAACCGTCAATGTGCAGCATGTCGAGAGCGTCAAAGACCTCGTCGAGAAAGTGACCGGGATCGTCGTACGCGAGACGGTGCCCGACAAGGAGATCGACGGTTCCGACGTCGTTCAGTTCATCGACATTGCCCCAGAAGCGCTCCGCAAGCGCATGCGTCACGGCAACATCTACGCCAAAGACAAGGTCGACCTCGCGCTGGCGAACTTCTTCAAGCCGGGCAACCTCGCGGCCATGCGACAGATCGGACTCCGGTTGGTGGCGGACTCCATGGCGCGGACTCGCACCGTTACCGATTCGCCGGAGGACGTTCTCGTCGCCGTCACGTGCGGAGATGAGTCGGAGGAGCTGATGCGGCGCGGCGTTCGCCTGGCCCGCAGGCGCGGCGGCTTCTGTCTCGTCGTCTCAGTTGTGTCCGATCCAGCCGCGGACGCCCGCGTCGATCCCTATCGCGAGCTGGCCGAGCAGCTCGGCTGCTCATTTGCCGTGCTGGCCGGCGACGACCCGGCGCGCGCCATAATCCAGGCGGCGCGCGACGCGGGCTCGGACCACGTCGTACTCGGGGAGCCGCATGGCGGACGTTGGTTCGATCGGATTCGGCCAAACGTCGTCGACCGCGTGATCGACGGGCTGCCGGACGCCGACGTGCACGTCATCGGGCGGGATTCGAGATGAGCCGGCCGTTCGATGGGCGGCCAGATCCGACAGAGCTCCTGAGGCAGCTCTCTTCTGAGGCCCGCCGGCGCGCCAGCTTCCGCGTTTATCTCGGGTACGCACGGGGCTGCGGGACGACGACCGCGATGCTCGACGAGGCGCGACGGAGACAGAGCCGCGGCACCGATGTGGTGGTTGCGGCGTACGAGATCCACGATTCGCCCTCGAAGGCCCTGAGCGCGACGGAGGTGGTCCAGGCGACTCGGGACATGCCGCGCTCACGGCGGCTCGACGTCGCCGCGGTACTTGCCCGCAATCCTGAAGTCGTCTGCATCGACGACGTCATCGCGCCCGACGTAGATGGGAGGCCAACCTTCGAGTCCGTCCCGCGGCTGCTCTCAGCGGGCATCACGGTCCTCGCCACCTTGCATCTGCTCTCCCTTCGGAGCGCGGCAACGGCCGTGGCGGGAATGGTCGGGCCGGGTGTGCAGGATCCCCTTCTGGGCGACGAGTTCTTCAACCAGATCGACGAGATCGAGTACGTGGATATCACTCCCGAGGACCTCCTCGCTCGAATCAAGGAGCGTTCGATCCTGACGCCCGCGCAGCTCGCGTTGGCCATGCAGCGTGAGCTCCGTCCGGCGGTGCTCGCGATTCTGCGCGAGACCGCCCTCCGGATGACCGCCGAGCACATGGATCGTCAGCTGCCGCGCTACCTCCCCGCAGGGCTTCCGCCCCTGGAGTTCCGTGGTCGCATCGTGCTCGCGCTTCCGATCGCCGGTGGGATGGAGGACAGGATTCGGACGATCGCCCGCTACGCCACTTCGCAAGGGTCGAAGTTGTCAGTCATCGCCGTCCGGACGGCGCGGCTTCGCGACCAGGAAAAGACGTGGCTCGGGGGGTACGCGTCGTTGGTCCATCAACTGGGCGGCGAATTCCTGCGCCTGGAGGGCCGCAACGTCGCGAAGACCGTCGTCCGTTACGTGCGCGAGGTCGAGGCGACAGAGGTCGTGCTGGGCCATCGGCGCCACCCTCGACGTCTGCTGTGGGACACCACCAGCGAGATCATTGGGATGCTGTCTGGAGTCGACGTGCACATCCTTCGCGCCGGCCAATCGGCCATCTCTTCGACGCCGGCCGCCTGACCTCGACGCCTGGAAGTTTGTTGGCACGTAGGGGTGTGGGCGCTACATCGCCGCAGGTCCTCAGCGGTAGGCTGCCAAAAATACCCGCACCGCCGAATCGGCGCTCCGCTCGAGGTCGCTCGTCGGCAGCGCGGAGGTGAACATCCCGCGGTCGAGAGCGACGCCGAGCGCAAGCCAGACGAAGTGCTGGGCGGCGACATCTGGGTTGCTCGCGTGCAGTCGTCCCTCGTCGGTCAACCTCCGGAACAACGCGGCGAATGCAGCGGTAACGCGCTCGGGCACGCGCTCGTAGTAGGTGCGAGCGACGTCTGGAAACCGCGACGCCTCGGCGATCACCAGTCGCCGGAGACGAAGCACCTCCGGGCGCGAAACGAACCTGACGTACTCACGCGCGAGCCGCGTCAGCCCTTCCTCGACGTCGTCTCCGACGTTGAGTCCGGCGATGAACGCTTCGACGCGGTCGGCATTGCCCAGCACCAGGTCCCCGAAGAGTTCCTGCTTGTTCGCGAAGTGCGTGTAGATGGTCTGCTTCGAGACCTGCGCCGCCGCCGCGATGTCGTCCATGCTCGTTGCCTGGTAGCCCTTCTCCAGAAATAGGGCCGCGGCAGCTTCCCGAATCGTGCCGGCGCTGGTAAGCCGGCCTGCCCGTCGCCTGGTCGGCACAGCTTCCTCGACCATTCCTGCCTCCATAGATTAGTTGTCGTGTACTGAGCAGTCTAGTACTATGACGCAGTACTGATCAGTCCAGTACTCAATTCCAGGGAGGAGATCGAAATGAACGCAGTTGCTGTCAAGACAGAAGAGCTCGATTGCAGCCGAGCCGATCGGATCACGAAGAGCCTGCTGGGGTACGGGTTGCTGGCCGGACCGGTCTACCTCGTGACGGCCCTGGCGCAGGGACTGCTCCGGCCGGGCTTCGATCTTGCCCATGACGACGTGAGCTTGCTCAGCAACGGCAGCCTGGGCTGGATCCAGATCGTCAACTTCATCGTCACGGGCGCTTTCGTGCTCGGGGCGGCCGTCGGCATGGCGCGCGCGCTGCGGGGGCGCTCCGCGTGGGGCCCGAGGCTGCTCGGCGTCTTCGGCATCGGGCTGATTTCAGCAGGTGTGTTCGTCGCGGATCCCATGAACGGATTTCCGGCCGGCACGCCGGCCGGCCACCCCGAGACGATGAGCGTCCACGGCATTCTGCACATCGTGGTGGCTGCGATCGGCTTTATCTGCCTGGTTGCGTCGTGCTTCGTCAGCGCCCGCCGGTATGGCCGCGAGGACCGCCCACGGATGAAGTGGTTCTCGGTGGTGACTGGTGTCGTGTTCCTGCTCGCCTTCGCCGGCGTCGCCTCGGGTTCGGCCAGCTCGATCGTCGTTCTCGGCTTTTGGGTGGCGGTTGTCATCGCGTTCTTCTGGATCGGCACTGTGTCGGCCGACCTGTACCGCAGCGTGGCCACGCGATGGGCGACTTGAAACTGGTTCGGCGGCTGCGGCTCTGGGACAGCGTGAACCAGAGCCGCAGCACGCCGGGGGTCTAGACCTATTGGCCGACCGAGTCACATGCGGGCCGCGCCCGCCTCGGCCTGATCCCTAGCTCAGGCTCCCGAAAAACTTCTTGACGTCGGCCACGAGCAGGTCCGGCTGCTCCATCGCCGCGAAGTGTCCGCCGTGCTCCATCTCCGACCAGTGCACGATGTTGTTGGATCGCTCCGCGAACCGCCTGATCGGAGGAAAGATCTCGTAGGGGAACTGGGCCACGCCGCTGG
>DATEHC010000167.1:0-40806 GCA_035279785.1 Candidatus Dormiibacterota bacterium | reverse complement strand
CCACTTCCAGCTGTCTGGAATACGCGTCAGCCACAGCCGCGTTGGAACTTCAGGCGTGACCATCAAGCTCGACGTCTTCTTCGACTACTCGTGTCCTTTCGTCTACCGGGTCGCGGGCATGCTCGATGCCGTGCAGGCTTCAGGTGCGCGGCCGGTGGAGGTGCGGTGGCGATATTTCTCCCTCACCCAGGTGAACTCCAAGGATGACGGCTGGACGTTGTGGAATGCGCCCGCCTCGGAGGCGGTGCGCGGCCGGCTCGCTTTCCAGGCCGCCGAGGCGGCGCGCCGCCAGGGCCGCTTCGACGACCTTCACATGCCCTTGCTCGAGGCAAGGCATCGCGACCGCCTCGACCTCGACGACCCGGCGGTGATCGAGCGCGTCGCCGCCGACGTTGGGCTCGACATGCGTCGTTTCGCCGCGGACATCGCCGCTTCCGACATCCTCGAAAGCGTCGCTCGCGACCATCGCGAGGCGGTTGAAGGGCATGGGATCTTTGGTACGCCCACACTCCTGTTCGCGGACGGCGCCTCTGCCTACGTTCGGCTCTCGGAGCGTGTGGAGGACGGAGCGGCGGTGGAGGTGTTCGACCGTCTGACGTCCGTTGCCGCGGAGGAGCCGCGGATCCTAGAGATCAAGCGCCCCCGGAGGCCGACGCCCTAGTTCGAATCGGGTGCCGTCCGGCCGTCCAGTGTTTTCCTAGATAGCGGGGTATCTCATATGCCGGAAGCACACAAACACGCGCTCGCGGGTCCCTCGAACGATTCGTGGCGAGCGTGGCTCATGACCGGCGTGCGGCGCGAGCAGGGAGACAAGCGCCGGATCCGAGGTGCGCATCTCGGTCTCAAACGCATGTTCGTCGAAGGCATGAAGGTGCGGGTGGACCGCCCGTACTCGTGGCAGGAGTTCTCCGACGCGCTGGTACGGCAAGCCGTCGGCGATGCCGTTCGCTCCCTTCCGCCCCGGGATGCGGACCTCGTCAAGCTGGCGTACTTCGGCGGCCTGTCGAACGGCGAGATCTCGGCCAGCACCGGCATGCCGCAGGCCACGATCGAGCGGAAACTGCGGCGCGCGATCGAGACCATCGCCCATTTCGTCGAACGTGGTCACGGGCTTGGCCAGAGAGCGCTCGGCGCTGTCGCGATCTGGCTCAGCGGCCGGTGGCTGGCCGATAGAGCTCATCACCTCGCTGAGGTCGCGGTGGTCGCATCCGCGACGGTGATCGTCGTCGCACAGCCGGTGGCCCCGATCGCCGCCACATCGCCGCCGGTACACGAGACACGGAGCGACATCGCGAGCACACCGCAGCGTGCGCCACTGCCTGTCATCCCCCTCCCGGTTGCCGCAAGCCGGCCGGAACCGGTGCAGGTCGCGCCTGCTCCCGTCCAGGTTCCACCCGCTCCCGTCCAGGTTCCGGCGCCGGTTCTTCCGGTGTTACCCCCGCTGCCGCCCCTGCCGGTGAAGGTCAAGACCCCGCAGCTCTAGTTCCGGGCGTAGATCACGACCCCGTCGACGCTCGCCACCTGGTGGTAGTTCGCGGCCACGTAGTCGGCGAGCACGGGATAGTTCGCCATCGGGTACTTGGCGAAGTCGCTCCAGTCGGCGGCGGCCGTGTCCACGATCAGCTTCGGCGGATGAGCGTCGAGGTCCGACCGCAGCAGCGGCCACACGTCGGGCGCGGTGTCCCAGCTGTTCGGGGGAATGTCGGAGCCGCGGTCGAAACCTCGAAGGAATCCCGGGAACCGCGTCGCAGGATCCCGGTCCGACTCGGTGTAGAGCGCGGCCCAGTCACCCCATACGAAAACGCGGTCGGAGGCCGAGCTGTGCGCGGCGATGTACGCGGCCACCTGCTGATGCTGCGGCACAGGCGGGCTGAAGTCGTAGGTCAGCGGGTCAGCGGTCATGTCGAATACCCACCACGCCGCGGCAGGGACGGCGATGCCGGCGATCGCGGCGGCAGCGATCACACGCCTGAAGCGAAACCGATCGAAGGCGATCGCCGCCAGCACCGCGAGCGGCGCCATCGCCTGGATGAAGTAGTGCCATGAGAGATGGCCGCCGGCGAGTGATCCGGCCATCCCAAGCGCGAGCCATACCACCATCAGCCGCACCTCGGCGGAGACAGAGCGCCACCTCGCCGAGATCGCGAGCGCGGCTATCCACAAGACCGCCATGTCGAGGACGAACGGAACGATGCTGTCGCGCGCGCGACTCCATACGTATGCCGGCGTCCAGCTGGCGGATGCATAACCGACAAGCGTCTGCACGCTCCAGCGCCAGAAGCCCGCGAGCGATCCAGTCAGCAAGAGCGAACCCGCGCCCGCGACGATCCCCGCGACCAGTCCTCCCAGAAAAAGGATCATGGCTCGCGGCCTCGTCGATTCCGACTCGAGCCACCACAACCCCGCGACGGCGAGCAGCAGATTTACCGCTGCGGATTGCCGGAAGGCGCCGGCGGCGACGAGCACCGCGCCACTCCACAACCAGCGCCGGCGCAGCATCAACAGGACGGATGCGGACAGCGGCAGCATCATGAAGATCTCGGTGTTGGCGGCGAGCAGCCGCGGATTCCCGGCCGCGGTGAGCAGTCCGTAGAAAAGGGCGGCCAGCATTCCCGCGCGGTAACCACTGATCGAGCGCGCGATGAGAAAGAGCACCGCGCAAGTGGCGGCGAGCGCAAGCAACGCCACCACATGGACCGCGGTCATCTGGTAGTCGCCGAAGATCCGAAACGTCAGCGCGTAAGTCCAGAAGATTCCGGGCGGCTTGTTGTCGACGCCACCCGAGCCGTAGAGCGGGTCGCCCATGTTCATGAGGACGGCGATCGATCCGTAGATCGCCTCGTCGCCGTCGAGCATCCGATGCACGAAGGCAGGCAGATGCGCCACGATAATTGCGAGCCCCGCCAGCACGGGCCATGACCACGGCCGCCGAAGAACTGTCAGTCGGTGGGCGGCCATGCGTTCCTGAATACAGGAAACCCTAGCTCTGGCGCTTCCGAGGCTCGAAACCGGGGGAGAATATTGTTCAGCGATGTAAACGTCCGCGCGAGCCGGCAAGCGTTGCTGGTGCTCGCGTTCGCCGTGGTCGCGCTGGCTCTCATCACCGACGTCCTGTTTCGGAACGAGTTCAAAGATCCGATCGGCGTCGACTTTCACACGTATGTGGCCGCCGGCCAGGTGGGGGTCGAGCAGGGCTGGCCGCACATCTACGACCAGGTGATGGTGGCGGTAGAGCAGGTGGAGCTCTCGCCGTCGCACATCGTCCAGCCCTTTCTCAGCCCGCCCACTGTGGCCTTCGCGACTGCGGCCCTTGGCTACCTGCCCTACGACATCGCCTACGCGGTGTGGGCGATCCTGCTGCTGGGAGCGTTCGCGGCCGCCCTCGCGTGGTCCGGATTGAGCAAGGGCTGGAGCAAATGGATCGCAGTGCTTGGCGCCCTTTCGCCATGGTGGGTCATGCACGCGGTCAACGTCGGCCAGATCGTGCCGCTGGAGGCAGCCGGCTGTCTCGTCGCGTGGAGGCTGATGCGAGATCGCCGCGACCTCCTCGCCGGACTTGTCCTCACGACGATCATGCTCAAGCCGAACAACGCGATCCTCGTTCCGTTCGCACTCCTTTTCGCGTTTCGCTTCCGGCTTTTCGCCGGATGGGCGGGGGCGTCAGCCGCCCTGTTGCTGGTCGTCTTGCTCACCGTTGGACCGGGAGGCATGGGCGAGTACGTCACGCAGCTCCGCGGCCCGTTGCCCAAGGGCGCGGACGAAATCACTCTGCACGGCGCGCTCGCGGCCAGCGGTACCTACGCCGCGGTGCTACGGATCCTGATCGTCGGCGCGGTGCTCGCCGGAGCTCACCGCATGCGCGAGTCGCCGGGTCTGGTGATTCCGCTCGCGGTGGTGGGTTCGCTGCTGATCTCCCCGTACCTTCATGCATCCGATCTCGCCATGCTGGCCGCGGCCGGATTCATGGCCTGGGAGGCGAAGCCGCTCCTGGTCTGGCGCGCGCCGCTGCTGGTGACGTGGCTCGCCGCGAGCCCATTCATCTACCTGGTCGGGCTCGGCCCGCACCTGAAGGGCTGGCCTCTCTTCGAGATCATGCTGCTCGCCGTGCTCCTGCTGGCGGCCTGGTGGCCTTCGTTAACAACCGGCGTTACGCCAAGGAGACCGGCGCCCGCATAATCAGAGGTCGCCCGCCGCCAAGGGAGACCTCGTGCCACTCGACGTCCGACCAAGAATCGGGGAAATTCAGGGACCACTTCGTGTGCTGGCCGGACCGGGCACGGGGAAGACCCATGCGCTGGTCGACCTCTACGAGCAGGCTGTTCGAAGCGGCATCGCCGGGCGCGATCAGATCCTCGTGCTCACGTTCTCGGCCGGCGCGGCGGGTGAGATCTCGCGCCGCATCGACTCCCGCCTGAACGACGAATACGGCGAGGCGTGGATATCCACCTTCCACAGCTTCTGCGCGCGACTGCTCCGCGAGAACAGCCCCGACCGCGAGCGCCTGCTCCTGAACGGATTTCAGGAAGGGATCGTGATGCGCGAGGTGATCGTCAACCTCGACACGGCGTCCCTCGGTCCGCTCGAAGGTGTGCGCCATTCGGATGCTTTCGCGCGCGACCTCCTCGGATTCGTCTCGCTGATGAAGCAAAACCTCGTGCATCCCGCGGCGCTGCTGCTCGCGGCGGAGGCGAACGGCACGGAGCGCTTGCGCACGCTCGCGTCGATCTACCAGGCGTACCGCCAGCGCATGCAGGCGGCGCGCCTGTTCGATTTTCGCGACCTGATATCGGGCGCGATCGAGCTGCTCCAGTCGAATCACGTCTTGCGCGAACGGCTGCGGACACAGTTTCACCTCGTGCTCGTGGATGAATTCCAGGACGTCGACCCGGCGCAGTTCGAGCTCCTCCAGCTCATCGCTCCACCCGAGCGGAGACCGAGGTTGGTCGTGGTTGGCGACCCTGACCAGTCGATCTACGGTTTTCGCGGCACAGTGCCTCGCCTGCTGAGTCACGACTTCGTCGCGGTCTACGACGCGCCGACGCTGAGCCTCGACGCCTGCCGGCGCTGCTCCCAAGAGGCGCTGGATGCCGGCGAGCGGCTGCTCGAATCGACGCAGGTGAACCGCGCTCGTCGCGATCTGCGAGCCGAATCGCCGAGTCTCGCCGAGGCGGTCGTCGTGGCGCGGGAAGTGGATCCGGTCGACGAGGCGTTCTTCTGTGCCCGAGAGATCAAGCGGTTGCGGGCGGACTTTCCGGATCTTCGCCTCAGTGACATCGCGGTCGTTCTGCGTAGCACGACCGCGCTCGGCGCGCCTTTCGAGGAAGCGCTGCGCGCGCTCGACCTTCCCTACGAGGTGCGCGGTTGGGGCGCGACCGCGCGCAACGAGGTCGTGCGATTCCTCATCGGTTATCTCGAGTCCCTGCGACATCCCGATGACCCGGACGCGTTCGAAAGCGCGCTGGCGTCGAGCCTGTGCGGCGTTGGACCGCGCACGGTCGGGCGCTTGCGCGCGTACGCATCGCAGCGTGGGCGTCCCCTGCTCAAGGTCGTTCGGCGCCTGATGTACGTGCTGGCCGCGCGAAACCCCCTGCTCTACCCGCTACCCGCTGATCTTCTGGCCGGCGAGGTCGGCGAGGAGTCACCGACGCCCGGCTACATGGCGTTCTTCACGGAGGCTGAGCTCGAGAGCCTGCACGCGTGGATGGTCGCCAGAAAAAGGCTCGAGGATCTCGCGCGGCGGCTTCCGATCGCGGCCCTCGCGTACAAGATCCTCATCGAAGACGGTGCGATGCGCCGCCTGCTCGACCTCGACCTGCCGCAGCAGCAGCGCGCGGAGGCGATCGCCGATTTGCGAGCGGCGATCGAAGGCCTCGAGTCCATCGAGACGGTGTACGAGCGGCTGCACGGCGCCAAACCTTTGCTGGCCGACCTCGGCGGATCGCTCGAGGGACTGCTCGCCTCCGCCGCCGACGACTCCGATCCCGCGGAGGGCTCGAGGGACGCGATCCAGGTGATGACCGTGCACCAGGCCAAGGGCCTCGAGTTCGAGGTCGTCTTCTGCTCCGGATTCGCGCACGGCCTGTTTCCTCTCGAGGCGCGTCCGCATCCGCTTCTCGATGCGGACGATCGCGCGTGGCTCGAGCGATTCAAGGTCGGGTTCATGCCCTCGTGGCCGTCCGACCCCGACGGTCACCTCGCGGAGGAAGCGCGGCTCGCTTTCGTGGCGATGACGCGCGCACGGCGCCGCCTTTACATCACCTACGCCGACACGTACCTGCGCCAGGCGGGTCGGTCGGTGTTCCTCGACATGGCGCAGCCGCACGCGACGGAGCGCGATCTGTCGCGCGCATCGTCCCGACTCGTTCCAGGCGACGTCCTGCTGGCGCGCGAAGCCGAAGTCCTGCTGGCGTCGCACCGCGCGGCGCTGGGCGACGGAGTCCTCGAGCGCGCCGCGCGCCTCGGCCTGGACATGGCGTTTCTCGCCGATCCGGCATCGGGCGAGCCGTTCGAGCCATACGGCCCTGGGCGAAACCCCGAGCCGGTGACCATCGACCATTTCAGTCCGACGACGCTCAACGATTACCTCAAGTGTCCGCGCATGTACTGGTACAACCATCACCCGCGCCTCGTCGAGGAGCCGCGATCGGTCGCGATGGAGCGCGGTGGCTTCCTGCACGAGGTGCTCCAGGACTTTCACGAGCACGAGGAAGAGTGGCGCCCCCTTCCGTCCGAGCAGCAGCGGGAGTGGCTGGAGGCGGCGCTGCAACGCCATCTCGACGGCTACCTCTCGCGCATGGAAGGCGTGCTCGATCGCAAGCGCGAGGAGAAGCAGGTGCGCTCGCTCCTGGGCAACTACATCCGCGCGGTGACGGGTCTCCAGCTGATCCGGCGGCTGCGGACTCTCGCGATCGAGAAGCGGTTCCGCCTCAAGCTCGACGGATCCGAGGTCGTCGGCAAGATCGACCGCGTGAACGACGTCGGCGACGGTGAGGTCGAGGTCGTCGATTACAAGACCGGCGCTGGCAAGGCGATGCGCTTCGCCTACGACATGTACTTCGGCCCCGAGCTGCATGACGTGCAGCTCGCGCTCTACTACCTGGCATGCAAAGAAGGCGTGGACGACGAGGGCAAGCCGCTCGGCTTCCAGCCCCGCTTCCTTTCTCTGTGGTACCCGAAGGACTGGGTCTGGGGGGGCATGCGCCAGGACATCTTCAGCGTCGGCCGGCCGGCCGGTTTGAAGGAGTATCGCGAGAAGCCTCTGACCGCCGAGGACCTCTCGCACAGCCGCGAGGTCGTGGTCCACGCGATCGAGAAGATCAGGTCAGGTCACTTCGAACCCGCGCCGCGCGAGCTCGCAGGAACGTGCGTCACGCGATACGGCACGTGCCCGCACGCGGCCGTATGCCCTTATGGGGGCGCCCCGCCCGAATGAGCACGACACGAGTCCGCCGCGGAGATGCGAGGATCAGCGGCGCTCCGACCCTCAGCGCGGAGCAGGCGGCCGCCGCTCACGCGGGCCCGCAGGGGGCGTTCCTCATCGCCGCCGGTCCGGGAACGGGCAAGACCTTCACCGCGACCGAGCGGTTCTGCTGGCTGGTCGAGCAAGCAGTGCCGCCCGACCGCATCCTGACGGTGACCTTCAGCGATCGGGCCGCCGAAGAGCTTCGGCAGCGGATCACGTCCGAGCTGACCGCGCGCCGCCCGGATCTCGGCGCGAACGCGCTCGACTCGAGCTGGATCGGGACTTTTCACAGCGTCTGCGCACGGCTGCTCGACGAGTTCGCCTACCTGGTCGGCGCGCCGCGCGAGATGCGCGTGCTCGATGAGACCGGTCAACGCCTGTTCGAGCAGGAGCTGCTCGCGAAGCTGCGCAGCGGCGCGGCGGCGCCGTTCGACCCCGACTCCTTCAGCGCGCTTTCTGTGGACGACCTCGACGACCTGCTGCGCTCTGGGCTTCGCTTCTTGCTCAAGCTCAAGGGGCGCGGCATCAGCCCCGAGGGCTTCCATCACCGGGCGCTCGAGCTTCACGCGCACACCTGGAGCACCAGGCCGAACACGAACGGCTCCGGCGGCCCCGACCCCGCCCGGGCCGAGGCGGAGGCGGTCGAGGTGCTGTTCACGATCTATCGCGCGTACGAGGACGGTCTCCACGCACAGGGACTGCGTGACTTCGACGACCTGCTGCTCGAGGTCATCGACGCGCTCGAGCGCGTGCCCGAGTTTCGCCGCCGCTGCCGCGAGCGGTTCCGCTACCTGATCGTCGACGAGTTCCAGGACACCAACCGGATCCAGCTCGACTTCATCCGGCTCGCCGCGGCCGACCACTTCGGCAACGTGACCGCTGTCGGCGACGCGAAGCAGTCCATCTATGGCTGGCGGGATGCCGAGATCGAGAACATCCGCTCCCGCTTTCCCGGCACCGCGCTTCCGCTGACGCACAACCGCCGGTCGTTCCAGGGAATCCTCGATTGCGCGACGGACTTCATCCGCCGCGATCGGGATTTCTCGAATGAGCCGGACCTCGTCGCGACGCGCGGCCACGGTGAAGGGCCGCCCGTCAGCGTGATGATGGCGCCCGACGCGCGCACCGAGGCGCGCTCGGTGGCGGAGACGATCCGCCGCCTCCATGTCGGCGGTCGAGCGTTCCGCGACATCGCGGTCCTCTCCCACTCGGTGCGCATGCTCCCGCGCGAGTTCGAGGACGAGCTGCGGCGTCAGGGCATTCCCTACGTCACCAGCGGAGGCTCGGGATTCTTCGACCGCCAGGAGATCAAGGACGTGCTCGCGCTCCTTCGCCTGACCGAGAACCCGATGGATGACGGCGCGCTCGTGCGTATCCTCCAGGGCCCGATCGTCCGCCTGGCGGACGCGGGGATGTACCGGCTCGCCTCACGGCGATTCGAGCGCGGCGGGATGCGCCTGCGGGACTGCTTCGACGAATCCGCGCGCGAGGGATTCCCCGAGATGGAGCCCAAGGTGGCCAACGAGGCCTCGCGCTTGTTGGATCTCACGGACCGCGTCGGGCGAATGCGCGACACGCTGACCGTGGGCGACATCCTCAACCGGCTGCTGGAAGAGAGCGGCTATCTGCGCTGGGCCGAGCTGCGGGCGCAGCGCGATGGAAGCCCACGGGCGCTGCTCAACCTGCGCAAGGTGTTTCAGCTCGCGGGGCGTTTCGAGCGCAACCTCGCGCTCGCGGGCATCGGCGACTTCGTTCGCCACCTCGACCAGGTGATCGACGCCGAGCTGCCGGTCGGGGAGGCGGCGGAGGAGGGCGAGGGCGCCGAGGCCGTGTCGCTGCTGACCATCCACGCGGCCAAAGGCCTCGAGTTTCCGGTTGTGTTCCTGGTCAACCTGCGCCCGCCGCGTCCGCGTGACACCGAGCGCCTCTTCTTCGACCCCGACAGCCTCGGCTTCGTGATGAAGAGCTGGCGGGGCGAAAAGCATCCGCGCTACCTCGATACGTCGCCCGGCGCGCCGGCGGTGGCGCTTGCCATCGGGGAGCGGCGACGCATCGTCTACGTCGGCCTGACGCGCGCCAAGGACGCGCTGTACGTGACCGCAACCCGGGAGGAGCCGTCAGCGCACGAGGTCGGGGCAAACGGGGTCGAAGACCACGACCACTTCGCGGAGATCGTTAGCTGGGCGTTCGCTCACCCCGAATCGGCGGCGGTGGTCGAGTCCGAGCAGCTCGAGCTGCCGGTGCCGCGCTCGGCCAATGGTCACGTCCGGGACGACCCGTCGGTCGTGGCCGCGGTGCTTGACCGGCTGGAGCAGATCAAGCCCGACCTCGATCGTGCCCCCACACCCGAACCTGTGGTCGAGCTCAGCTTCTCTCAGCTCCACGACTTCGAGCTGTGCCCGATCCGCTATCGCTTCAGCCAGGTGTGGCGAGTGCCAGCACCGCCCGACGAGCTCCAGCCGATGAAGATCCGCGCGATGGGGTCGACCGACCTGGGCTCCGCGGTCCACGAGGCGCTGGCGGCGTGGCACGCCAACGGCGGCGAGCTCATGGATCTCTATCACGGGCCAACCGCGGGGCGCGAGATGCTCGCGCGTTACCTCGAAAATCCGCTGGCTCACGCCCCCACGCTGGCCATCGAAGCCGCCTTCAACCTGTCGATCGGCGGGACCCGTGTGCGCGGCCTGGTGGACAGGGTCTGCGAGGTCGATGGCCGGGCCGTGCTGATCGACTTCAAGACCAACGCCACCCTGGACGAGGGGACGCTCGAGGCCTATCGGCTGCAGCTCCGCATCTACGGGCTCGCCGCGCATCGCGGACTGCTGCCGGGCGACCGCGACCCGCGGCTGATGCTCCTCGATCTTCGCCGCGGTGTGACACACGAGGTTTCGCCGGACGGTGCGTCGGTCGAGGAGCGCATCTCTTCGGCGGCGCGACTCATCGCCTCAGGTGATTTCCGCCTCGGCCCGCAGCACGAGCAACGGCGTTGTGACCTGTGCGCGTACCGTCCGATCTGCCCGGATGCAAGAAAAATACTTTGAGCGGCGGCAGATCAAGGAGGCCATAGCCTTCGCCGAGGCCGGCGGGATCGCCGTCCATCGCAACTTCGACTCGTACCACGGCTCGACCATCCGGGGGTTCCGCCGCGAGAAGCCGTTTCTTCATGTGATCGGTCTTCGCGCGGTGCTGGAGGAATGGGGCAGGCTGCACGGCCTGCGGCCCGAATGGATCCAGCCCGAGAAACGGCGAACGGTCGCGCACTACGACGTCTTCGGCCCCGCGGCCGCCGCGCTGATCGACCGCCTCAAGCCTCCGGTTGAATCTGATGACGCGATGCGTTATAATGCGTCATGAAGTCCAGACGAGGCTAAAAGGAGAGACGAACATGAGTGATTTTGGAGAGACCGCGACGGCGGTCGAAGAGGTTGCGATCGGCGCGGCTCAGAGCGTGGCCGAGGTCGCATCGAATCCGGCCCGAACCGTGCGCAGGCAGGTGAGGAGCCTCGAGCGCAAGGGCACGCCGGCGGTCCGTCGCATCAACCGCAGGATCAACGCGATGCTCCCGGACCGGATCGCGGTCTTCGGAGTCGAGGTCGACCAGCGCTTTCCCGAGAAGCTCGCGATCAAGGGTCTGCATGCCATGCGGGGCCAGGCTCGCCGCAGCGACGTCTTCGGTGGTGTGGCCAAGCGAACGCTCGGCCTCTTCCACGGCTCGTTCAAGACGATCGCGCGAACCGCGACCCGTCTCGAGGAGGCGTCGCAGCTGACGCCGCGCGCGAAGCCCGACGCCAGGCCGACAGTTCGGCCGGCCGTGAGGCGGGCTCGCCGGCGCTCCGTCCGTCGCCGCGCCGCCTAACCCAGCACAACAGAAAGGACAACAGAACCGAAACAGGGCGCTCAGTGCGGGCGCCCTTTTTCTATTCGAGCCGCGCGATCCAGGGGTGGCCTGGATGGGCGGTCGCCAGTGACCTGCGCAGCCAGCGCCTGGCGTTCACATCGAGCAGAGGAAGCGTGCGGCGCAGGTCATCCTCGTCCTTGGGCCGCAAGAGTCTGGCCTTGAAAAGCAGGACGATCTCGGGCGCGACGTAAGGCAGACCCGTGGTGGTTCGCCGAATCACACGGTCGTAGGGGAGCCGGATTGAACGGTCGCGGCGGCATATCCAGACATCGCCGTCATGCGGCTCCCTGAAAACATCGAGCACGTATTCCCCCGTGGCGGGGTCTCGCAGCCAGGTCTGGTGCGTCTGGCCAAACGCGATCCGGTCTGATAACGGCCATTTCCTCTTCGCCGCGATGATGTCGAACTCAAAGGGCTCGAGCGCCTTCTGAATCGCGGAGAACGCCTCGACCGGTACTGCGATCTCGACGTCATCGTGTTCGCGGCTGACCGAACCCCGAAAGAGATCGAGTGCCCACCCGGCGGCGAACGCCCACGGCGCCTCGATGCGGCGAAGACGGCGTGCGACCTCCTCTGGCGTCCACGGCCTCCACACGAAGTCGGTGAACGCCTCACCGCCGGGAGGGATTTGATCCGGGACGGGCTTTTCCGTCATGGTTCTGCTGTCAGCATGGTGCTCTGCACGGGGTCGATCGCCTACGACTACATCCTCACCTTCAAGGGACGCTTCAAAGACCACATCCTCCTCGACAAGACGCACATCCTGAACCTGAGCTTCCTGGTCGATGACCTGCAGAAGCGCAAGGGTGGCGTCGCGGGCAACTACGCGTACAACCTGACCCTGCTCGGCTATCCGGCCGCGGTCCTCGCGACGGCGGGCACCGACGCGGCCGAGTATCGCGACTGGCTCGCGGCGCTGGGCGTCGACTGCCGCGGTCTTCGCCTCCTCGACGGCGAGATCAGCGCGACCGGGTTCACCACCACCGACATGGACGACAACCAGCTGACCGGGTACTACGGCGGTGCGATGTGGCGGGCGGCGGCACTCGGCCTCGAGGACGGACCGCCGGACGTCGCCGCGGTGATCATCGGCCCGAACGATCCCGGTGCGATGAAGCGCCTCGTCGCCGAGTGCAGGGACCGGAGCGTGCCGTTTGTCTTCGATCCCGCGCATCAGCTGCCGATGATGGCCGGCGACGACGTGACGGACAGCGCCAACGGCGCCTGGATCACGATCGGCAACGACTACGAGCTCCAGCTCATCCAGGAGCGCACCGGTCGCGACCTGGACGGGATGCTCGAGCTGTCGCAGATGGTCGTGACCACGCTCGGACGACACGGCTCGAAGATCGACACACGCGAGGGGTCGGTCCAGATCCCCGCCGCGCCCTCGAACCACGAGCTCGACCCGACGGGGTGCGGTGACGCGTACCGCGCGGGCCTCGTGGCCGCGCTGCTCAGGGGCCTAACGGCGGAGCATGCAGGTCGGGTTGCCTCCCTCGCCGCCACCTACGCCGTCGAGCACGTCGGGACAATCGAGCACAGCTACACGCGCGAGGAGTTCTCGCGGCGCTACCGCGATGCCTTCGCAGCGGACGTGCCGGAGGCCCTCTGGCCGGTCGGTTGACCGCGTTGGGCTAGCATCGCCACGTGGCAGCCACCGCTGTCGAGGTCGACGACCTCCGCAAGTCATACGGCCCCGTGCAAGCCGTTCAGGGGATCAGCTTCAACGTCTCCGAGGGCGAGGTCTTCGCCCTCCTCGGCCCCAACGGCGCGGGCAAGACGACGACCGTCGAGATCCTCGAGGGTTTCCGCAAGCGCGACGGAGGGCGGGTCTCGGTGCTCGGGTTTGACCCCGCGTCGGGTGATCGCCGGCTCAAGGAGCAGATCGGGATCGTGCTCCAGACGACCGGTGTCGACCCCTATCTGACCGTGGCTGAGACGGTCGACATGTTCCGCGGTTACTACCCAAAGCCCCGTCCTCGGGACGAGGTGATCCGGCTGGTCGGCCTCGAGGAGAAGAGCGACACGCGAGTGACGAGGCTTTCTGGCGGGCAGAAGCGACGTCTCGACGTCGCCGTCGCGCTGGCGGGTGACCCGCGCGTGCTTTTCCTGGACGAGCCGACGACCGGATTCGATCCCGGCGCGCGACGCAACGCATGGGATGTCATCAAGGGCCTGGCCGAGCTCGGCAAGACGATCTTCCTCACCTCGCACGCGATGGACGAAGTTCAGTTCCTCGCCGACCGCGTGGTCATCATCGCGGCCGGCAAGATCGTCGCCCAGGGCACGCCGGAAACGCTCGTCGCCGGCCAGACGCGGGAGACGGTCATTCGCTTCACGCTCCCAACTTCCGTGTCGTTGCCCGCGGCTATGACGCAGGGAGCGCGCATCGACGGAGACAGGGTCGAGATGGAGACCGCCGACCCGACGCGCGCCCTCCACGACCTCACGAATTGGGCCGTCGGCGCGGGCGTCAGTCTCGACGGCCTCGAGGTCAGCCGGCCTTCGCTCGAGGACGTGTACCTGGAGATAACCAAGGAGGCCGCGACGGCGTGAGCGACCTTGCTCTCGGGCTGCGGCAGGTTTGGTACGTCAACAAGGCCTTCGTGCGTAACCCAGCCTCACTCTTCTTCACGTTGGTGTTCCCGCTGATGTTCCTCGTCATCTTCTCAGTCATCTTCGGGAGCGGTCACATCACTCTGACGTCGGGCAAGACCGTCAGCGTCGCGACCTTCTACGTGCCCTCGATCTCCTCCTTCTCGGTGATCACGGCCTGCTACACGAACATCGCCATCTCGCTCACGTTCTCGCGCGACACCGGAGCGCTCAAGCGGATCCATGGCTCGCCGCTCCCGGTCGTCAGCTACATGGGCGCGCGAATCCTGCACGCGATCCTGGTCGCCATCCTTCTCGTCGTCATCTGCGCCGCGTTCGGGGCCGTCTTCTACGGAGCAACTCTGCCGACGACGACAATTCCAGCCTTCGCGCTGACTGTCGTCGTCGGCGCCGCGGTCTTCTCCATCCTTGGGGTGGCGGTGACCGGGCTCATCCCGAACGCCGACGCGTCGCCGGCTGTGGTGAACGCGTCAATCCTTCCGCTTCTGTTCGTCTCCAACGTCTTCATCCCACTCGAGAATCCACCGCAGTGGCTCGACATCGTGGGCAAGATCTTCCCCGTCCGCCACTTCGCGGACGCGATGATCGGCTCGTTCTTCGCGGTCAGCGGCTCGGGTCTGCACACCAACGACCTGCTCGTGATGGGCGCCTGGGGCATCGCAGGCCTGTTCGTGGCGCTGCGGTTTTTTCAGTGGGAGCCTCGCGTCTGATGACGACGATCTTCACGCAGATCATCGACGGCAAGCTGCCCGCGCGATTCGTGTGGAAGGACGACCGCTGCGTCGTTTTCCTGTCCAACCGGCCTTTGCGGCCCGGTCACTCCCTCGTCGTCCCGCGGCGGGAGATCGACCACTGGCTCGACCTCGACCCCGACCTGCTCGCGCATCTCGCGGAGACCGCGCAGGCGATCGGCAAGGCGCAGATGGCCGGTTTCGAGCCGGAGCGGATCGGCGTGATGCTGGCCGGGCTCGAGGTGCCGCACTGCCACTTCCATGTCGTGCCGATTCGGGGGCTGCACGACCTGGACTTCGGCAACCAGGATCCGGATCCGGACCCCGCGATGATGGACGACGCGGCCGACACGATCCGCCGAGAGCTTCGGCGGCTGGGTTACCCGCAGGTCAGCGGCTGAGCATCCTCTCGAGCTGCTCCACGTGCATCTCGAGGTGCGAGACGAGCGGCATCCTGGCCACGTCTTCGGCCGTCATCGACGTGCCGTCGTCGAGACGCGCTGACTTCTGCAGCGAGCCGGCGTCCATCTCGCGCAGCGCCTTGATCGTGCGCTGCTGATCGCTCACCGACTGGCGGGCGAGCTCTTCCGGCTCCAGCTCGGCCATCTGGCGGCCCGCCGCGTCGCGCATGTTGACCGCGTCGAGGAGATTCATGTCGTCGAGCTTGCCGCTCGCGATGCGGTGGACGAGAACGCCGTAGAACTTCGACACGACCGCGATGTGGGCGAGTATCTCGTGCGCGTTCCATTCGGCGTTCTCATCGTCGATGAGGCGCTGAACGCGTGGCCCGAGCTCGGCGACGCGCTCTGAGACCAGCTGCAGGCGGTCCGCCAGCAGGTTGCGTTCCCTGTCGCGGTATCCGGACATGAAGCTCCGGATGTCGTCCATGGTGAACGCCGGGCTCTCGATCTTCATCGGGTTCTCAGACTAAGGGAGAATCGGAACATGTGCTACGGAGACGACGCCCGACCACCTCTGCCGCCGATCAGCGGCGCCGCCGCGGACCACGGCGACCTCGTGCTGACCTCATCCGATGGGACGAAGTTCGCCGCCTACTTTGCCCGCGCCTCGAAACCCACCGGCGCCGGGATGGTTGTGATGCCCGACGTTCGCGGGCTGCACGAGTTCTTCAAGGACCTCGCGCGTCGCTTCGCGGAGGCAGGGATCGATGCCGTCGCCATCGACTACTTCGCCCGCACCGCAGGCATGAGCGACCGAAGCGACGCGTTCGAGTACATGCCCCACGTGCAGCAGACGACCGCCGAGGGAATCGCCGCGGACACGGCGGCGGCGATCGCGCAGCTTCGCTCGAACGACGGGGGCGCGGTCAAGTCGGTGTTCACCGTCGGGTTCTGCTTTGGTGGGTCGAACTCGTGGAACCAGTCGGCGCTGAATCCCGAGGTGAGCGGTTGCATCGGCTTCTACGGCCGGCCGATGCGCAGCGAGCCTTTCATCCCGAGGATGAAGGCGCCGCTGCTGGTCATGGTCGCGGGGGCGGACGGGGCGACCACGCCCGAGCAGTCGCAGGAGTTCGAGCGGGAGCTGACCGCCGCCGGCGTTCCCCACGAACAGCACGTCTACGAGGGGGCGCCGCACAGCTTTTTCGACCGCAGCTACGAGCAGTGGAAGGACGCGTGCGACGACGCCTGGCGGCGGATGCTGGAGTTCGTTAAGACGCATCGGGCGGAGTAGCCTTTCGACCGCAAGTCCAAGCCAGGCGCTGAACGTATAGTCAGCAGTCATGGCAAAGCTGGCCGCGGGGTCCAAACCGGGCCGAACGGCGCCACGGCTGCCGCAGGGCTTGATCGACGAGCTCGAGGAGCGCCGCGCGGGCATGGCCCGCCACATGGCGCGCGCAGTCGTCGGCCTCGTCCGGTGGGACGCGTCGACCGGCGTCCCTCCCCAGCGCGATGCGATCGTGCGGGCGTGCGTGGCGGGACTGGACCTCTTCCTGGCGACCGCCAAAGAAGCGCGGCCCGCGACCCAGGAGGAGCTGCGGCGCGTCGCCCAGCTCGGCATCCTCCAGGCCCGCAGCAGCCAGTCCGTCGAGCCCATCCTTTCCGCCTATCGCATCGCCGCGCGGGTCGCGTGGGAAGAGATCCTGCGCGCGTGGCGAGGCCACCACGAGGCAACACCCGAGGCGATCATGCTCGTCGCCAACTACGTCTTCGCCGCGCTCGACCAGGTCGCTGCCGAGGTCACCAAGACCTACCTGCACGCGCGGGAGCAGCACATGCAGCGCGGCACGCGCGCGCACGCGCGCCTGATGCATGCGCTGATCAGCGACAACTTCGACTCCGAGCTCGAGCTCCAGCGACAGGCGCTCGCACTCAACACTCCGCTCGCCGCAGCGGGTTACGTCGCCATCGTCGCCAAGCTGATCCTTGGCAACCGGGACGGGGATCGCGGCGGCCAGGCGCTGGCCGAGGTCGCGACCGCATTGGAGACTCCGCGCGGCGTCCTCGTTCATGCCACCGACCCAGGCACCCTCGTGGTGTTGTGGCCGGTCGATTCGCTCGCCGACATCGACCAGTCACGCACCTTCGTCAACCGTCTGCAGGACGAAGCCGCGCACCGGTCCGGCAACATCCGCGCCCGCGTGCGCGCAGGCATCGGCGGCTACCACCCTGGCCTCCATGGCATCTCCCGCTCCTACCTCGAGGCCCAGCAGGCGATCGAGGCCGGGCGAAAGCTGCATCCCGACGCCATCACGCACGGCCACGACGAGGTCATCCCGCACCTCGTGCTCGCGCAGAACCCGCAGCTCGCCGAGCGGTTCGTTGCTCACACGCTGGGGAGACTCCAGGACCCGAAGCTCCGCAACCGCGCCCAGCTCCTCGAGACGCTCGAGGCCTACCTCGCGAAGGGTTCGGTCAAGGATGCCGCGACCGCGCTCGGCCTCCACCGCCACACCGTCCTCTACCGCCTGGACAAGCTGAAGGAGCTGCTCGGCGGCGACCTCGACGTGCCCGCTACACGCCTCCGGCTGCAGCTGGCCCTGGACCTCCAGAAGCTGCTGTAGATCGACTTTGGACGCGGCGTCCAAAGAACGGTTGCTGTTTTGCCACCTCGGGAGGCTGCCCATTGGCCTCCACGTCCCTATGCTGAAACTATGACTTCTCACCCTGAAATGCGGCCTGCGCCCGCCGGGCGTCACAACGGCCGCCGCGTGGCCGTGACCGGCATGGGCTTTGTCACCCCGATCGGCAACGACCTCGAAACCGTGTGGTCGAACATGATCGAGGGCGTCAGCGGCGTCGGGCGGATCACGCGGTTCGACACGACCAACTTCGACACCAAGATCGCGGCGGAAGTGAAGAGCTTCAACGCCGAGGACTACATGGATCGCAAGACCGCCCGTCACATCGGGCGCTACTGCCAGTTCGCGCTCGCCGCCAGCAAGCAGGCGCTGGCGCACGCCAACCTCGACCCGGCCCAGATGGAGCCGGACGACGTCGGCGTGATCGTCAGCTCCGGCATCGGCGGCATGGAAGAGATCGAGAAGAGCCACACCGCACTGATGGAGCGCGGGCCGAAGCGAATCAGCCCGTTCACGGTGCCGATGATGATCGCCGACATGGCGGCGGGCATCGTCGCCATCCACACCCAGGCGGGCGGCCCCAACTACGCGATCGTCAGCGCCTGCGCCTCGAGTGCGCATGGCATCGGCGAAGCGTCCGAGATCATCAAGCGCGGCGATGCGGTCGCGATGCTCGCCGGTGGAAGCGAGGCGACGATCACGCCGCTGACCATGGGCGCGTTCTGCCAGATCAAAGCGACGAGCGAGCGCAACGACGAGCCGGAGAAGGCCTGCCGTCCCTTCGACCTCGGTCGCGACGGATTCGTCATGGGCGAGGGCTCGGTGATGTTCGTGCTCGAGGACATGGATCACGCGAAGAGTCGCGGCGCGCGCATCTACGCCGAGATCGCCGGCTACGGCGCCTCGGCTGACATGTACCACTTCACCGCGCCCCAGCCGGAGGGCAAGGGTGCCGCGCGGGCGATGAAGCAGGCGCTCGAGTCGAGCGGCGTCGACCCGAAGTCGGTCGGCTACGTCAACGCGCACGGGACCTCGACCAAGCTCGGCGACGTGGCCGAGACGAAAGCGATCAAGTCGGTGTTCGGCGAGCACGCGTACGAGCTGGCCGTCAGCTCGACGAAGTCCGTGCACGGGCACCTGCTCGGCGCCGCGGGAGCGATCGAGGCCGCCGCCTGCGTGCTGGCGCTCGACCGCGGAATGCTGCCGCCGACCATCAACCTCGACGACCAGGACCCCGAATGCGACCTCGACTACGTGCCCAACAGGGCTCGCAAGGCGAGCATCGACGTCGCCATCTCCAACTCATTTGGATTCGGCGGCCACAACGCCACCCTCGTGATCAAGAAAGGGGAGTAGGAGGAACCGAATGCCAAGCCAGCTGAATTTCCGCGAGCTTCAGGAGCTCGCAGCGGAGATCCTCGGCATCGACCCGGACCAGGTCCAGATGGACAAGAGCTTCCAGCGCGACCTGGCCGCCGACTCGCTTGACCTCGTCGAGCTGATCGCGGCCATCGAGGACAAGTACGACGTCGAGCTTCCCGACGAAGAGCTCGAGAAGATGAAGGTCATCGCCGACCTCTGGCAGTTCCTGGAGCAAAAGACCGCCGAACGGCTGGAGGCGTAGGCCGATGGCCATAACGACCAACTACCGCACTCGGTCCGACGCGGTGCCCCTCCGCTCGTTCCCGGCAAAGGGCCGGCCGAGCGCCATCGCGGGCGTCGGCGTCTACGCGCCCGACCGCGTGATCAGCAACTTCGACCTCGAGAAGATGATGGACACGTCGGACAAGTGGATCACCGAGCGCACGGGCATCCACCGCCGGCACATCGCCGAGCCGGGGACGACGACCTTCGACATGGCGACGCGCGCGGCGCGCAGCGCGTTGGAAGCGGCCGAGGTCTCGGCCAAGGATCTCGACATGATCCTGGTCGGCACTTCGTCGCCGGACGGACCGTTTCCGTCCGTGGCCTGCCGCGTCCAGAACGAGCTCGACGCGCCCGGCGCGGTCGCGTGGGACACGCTTGCCGCGTGCACGAGCTTCGTCTACGCGCTGTCCATCGCGGACTCGTTCATCGCGACCGAACGCGCGGACACGGTGCTCGTGATAGGCGCCGAGGTTCTGTCACGCATGCTCGACTACTCCGACCGCGGCACGGCGGTGATCTTCGGCGACGGCGCCGGCGCGGCCGTGGTCAAGGCCGTGAAGAAGGGCGCGGGTTTCCTCAGCTGGTGCCTCGGCTCGGACGGCCGCGGCTACGCGCAGGTCACGTGCGGCAACATCGAGAAGGGCGCCTACGCGAACAAGGATGCGATGCCGTTCATCGACATGGTGGGGCCCGACGTCTTCAAGTTCGCCGTCGACATCTTCATCCGCCAGGCGACCGATGTCTGCGAGACTGCCGGAATCTCGCTCGACGAGATCGACCTGTGGGTTCCGCACCAGGCCAACTTCCGGATCATTGACGCCGCCGCGCGCCGCATCGGTCTCCCGATCGAGCGGGTCGCGATCAACATCGACGAATACGGCAACACCTCGAGCGCATCGATCCCTATCGCGCTGGAGGAGGCCGTCCGCAAGGGCCGCGTCAAGAGCGGCGACCACGTACTGCTGGCCGGGTTTGGGTCAGGCCTCACATGGGGCGCCACCCTCATGAAGTGGGCCTGACGTCAAGTGACCTGGTGATCAAGCTGTCCGGCCCCATCGCGCTTCTGTTTCCCGGCCAGGGAGTGCAGAAGCCCGGGATGGGCAAGAGCCTGTACGACCGCTACCCCGCCGCGCGGCGGGTGTTCGAGCGCGCCGAGGTGCTGCTCGAGATGCCCGTGCGCCGGCTTTGCTTCGAAGGTCCGGTCGACGAGCTCAACCGCACCGACGTGATCCAGCCGTGCGTGATGACGGTGTGCTGGGCTGCGTACGAGGTGTGGCGCGAGAGCTACGGCCTCGAGAACGTCAGCGTGACGGCGGGACACAGCCTCGGCGAGATCGCGTCGCTCGCGGCGGCGGGTTCGATTCCGTGGGAGGCCGCCCTTTTGCTCGTCAAGGAACGAGGCCGCGTCATGGCCGCGGCCGCCGGTTCGCACGTCGGGATGATCGCGATCGTCGGCCTGCACGAGGCGGAGGTTGAACGCATCCGCCAGCAGTCCTCCGAGCTGGGCAACCTGTGGATCGCCAACCGCAATGCCGACGTTCAGTTCGTCCTGTCGGGCGAGATGGCGGCGGTGCAGCAGGCGGAGAAGCTCGCGGTCGAGGCGGGCGCGCGCCGCGCCCTGATCCTCACGATCCCGCTCGCCGCGCACACGCCCTTGATGGAGGCCGCGGCCGCGGCGTTTCGGAAGGCCGTGGACCTGCTTCCGTTGAAGCCGCCCTCGATTCCGATCCTCGCCAACGCGTCGGGCGAGGCGCTCCGCACCGTGGGCGCGCTGCAGGAAGAGCTGCGCTTGCAGATGCTGCGTCAGGTCGACTGGGCCAGGACGATGGTCTCGATGCGCGCCATGAAGGTGCGCACCGTGGTCGAGCTCGGTCCGGGTCGCGTGCTCGCGAGCCTGGCGGCCAAGCACATCCCCGGCGTCGACACGTGGAACGCGGAAGAGCTCTTCGTAGATTTCGCCGAAACGGCGACAACCTAACTCGATGGGAGATCTGGACGGGAAGACCGCTCTCGTCACCGGGGGCGGCAAAGGCATCGGTCGCGCCATCAGCCATGCCCTGGCCGGCATGGGCGCGCGCGTCGTCGTGAACTATCGATCCGACCAGGCCGCCGCGGAGAACACCGCCGCCAGCCTGGCCAACGCGACCACGCACAAAGCGGACGTGAGCGACCCGGCGCAGGTCGAGGCGATGGTCAAGGCGATCGGCCGCGTCGACGTGCTCGTCAACAACGCGGGCGCCGTGCGCGACAAGCTCCTGATCCAGATGTCACCTCCGGACTGGGAGGAGCTCATCCGCACCGACCTTCTGTCGGCGTTCGCGACGACGAAGGCTGCCATCATGTCCGGCATGATGCGTGCGCGCTGGGGCCGCATCGTGAACATCTCGTCCGTCGTCGGGCTGACGGGCAACGCCGGCCAGACGAACTACGCCGCCGCCAAGGCAGGCTTGATCGGATTCACCAAGTCGGTCGCACGCGAGTACGGCTCGCGCAACATCACGTGCAACGCCGTCGCGCCGGGCTATGTGCGCACCGAGCTGACGACGGGATCGCTGACCGACGAGATGGTCGGCGAGCTCGTGAAGATGACGCCGATCAAGCGCGAGGCGACGGCCGAAGAGGTCGCCGCGACCGTGGCATTCCTGTGCAGCGAGAAGGCCGGCTTCATCACCGGGCAGGTCATCGCGGTCGACGGAGGTCTTTCTCTTTAGGCATGGCCATCATCGAGCGCCACCGCGAGGAGGTGGCGATGCAGGGCGGGGAGCTTCCCCAGATCCTGCTGCCCACCAACTGCCCCGGCTGCGGCATCGGACTCGAGGGCCCGGAGCTGCGTGAGCACAACTACGTGTGCGTCAACTGCGGCCACCACTTCCGGCTCGGCGCCGACGTGTGGATCTCGCTCATCGCCGACGGCGGCACGTGGCAGGAGCGCTGGACCGACGTCCGCTCGCACGACCTCCTCAACTGGACTGTTCCCAAGCGCTACCAGGAGACGGTCGAGACGCTGCTCGAGGAAGGCCTCAACGAGGCGGTCCGCACCGGCACGTGCTCGCTTGCGGGAATGCCGATCTGGCTCGCGACCTTCGACTTCGGGTTCGTCGGTGGCACGCTTTCGATCGTTGCCGGCGAGCGACTCGCGCGGGGCATGGAGCAAGCCGCGTCGAGCCGAATCCCGTACGTGCTCATCTCGGCCTCGGGCGGCGCGCGCATGCAGGAGGGCGTGCTCGCGCTCATGCAGCTCGCCAAGGTCAACGCCGCGGTCGGCAAGCTGCACGCCTCCGGGGTGCCGTACTTCTCGATCCTCACCGATCCGACGTTCGGCGGCACGGCCGCATCGCTTGCGCTGCTGGGCGACATCAACATCGCCGAACCGGGCGCGGCGATCGGCTTCACCGGGCCGCGCGTGATCAAGCAGGCCACGTACGCCGACCTGCCGCCGGGATTCCAGAGCGCCGAGTTCCAGCTCGCGCACGGGCAGGTCGACATGGTCCTCTCGCGGACGGAGCTGCGACCGGTCCTCGCTCATCTGTTGGAGATGTACAGATGAGCGTCTGGGAGATCGTCGAGCTCGCGCGGCACCAGGACCGGCCGTACTCGCTCGACTACGTCCGCCGTCTCGCGCCCGATTTCATCGAGCTGCATGGCGACCGCCTGTCGGCCGACGACCCCGCGCTGATCGCGGGCATCGGCACCTGGCACGACCGCACGACGCTCTTCCTCGGGCACCAGAAGGGCCGGAGCCTCAAGGAGCGTGTGGCCAGGAACTGGGGGATGATGCACCCCGAGGGCTACCGCAAGGCCCTGCGCCTCGCGCACCACGCGGCGAAGTTCGGCTTCCCGATCGTGTCGCTCATCGACACCCCCGGCGCGTATCCGGGAGCTGGGGCCGAAGAGCGCGGCATTGCGGCCGCGATCGCGACCGCGATCAAGGAGTGGTTCGAGATCAGAGTTCCGATCGTGGCCGCGGTCATCGGCGAGGGCGGCAGCGGCGGCGCGCTCGGGATGGGCGTGGCCGACCGCGTGATCATGCTCGAAAACTCGATCTACTCGGTCGCCTCGCCCGAGGCCGCCGCGTCGATCGTGTGGCGCGACAACTCGCGCAAGGTCGAGGCGGCAGAGCAGCTGCAGCTCACCTCGCGCGAGATCCTCGCGATGGGGGTCGTCGAGGAGGTCGTGCCCGAGCCCAAAGGCAGCGCCAGCGCCGACTACGACGCCGCCGCGAAAGCGCTCGACGAGGCGCTGTGGCGCCACATGGAACCCCTCTTCAGCCAGTCGTCGTCGGAGCTGCTGCAGCACCGCTACGACCGCTTTCGCTACATCGACTCCCTGGTCCACGCGGAGCCGCACTTCGGTCCGAAGATTGACTGACGCGCATTGCGCGTAGTCGCCCAGCGCGTCGCGTCCGGCGCCGTCAGCTGGGAGGGCGGCAGCGAATCGATCGGTCCGGGGTTCGTGTTGCTCGTGGGCGCTGCGGGCGCCGACGACGAGTCATCGGTGCGGCGTCTGGCCGACAAGATCATCGACCTCCGCGTGTTCGCCGACGAGGCCGGAAAGATGAACCTGAGCCTCGTCGACGTCAAGGGATCGGCGTTGATCGTTTCCCAGTTCACGCTGTTCGCGGACATGAGCCGCGGACGCCGGCCGAGCCTGCTGGGCGCAGGCGATCCGGCCCGCGCCGAGCAGCTCTACCAAACCTTCGTCGCACGCTTTCGCGAGCGCGGAATAGAAACCAGGACCGGCAGCTTTGGAGCGGTGATGCGCGTCAGCATCGAAAACGAGGGCCCCGTGACGCTGGTCGTGTCCACCGACGATTGGGTGACGCGTGTCTGACCGGCGCGGCCTGCTCCCTTACATCGCCTTCGTCGGCCTGGCCCTGATCTGGGGCGTGTCCTTCCTCTTCATCAAGATCGGGGTGGGCGACATGGGACCGACCGGTCTCGTGCTGGTGCGTTCCGCGTCCGGCGCCATCGGCCTTGCGGTGCTTGTGACGGCGATGGGCCGTCCGTTGCTCACCGCGGACTGGAAGAGACGGCTCGCGCCCTACGCGGTGATGGCGGTCATCAACGCTTTGCTGCCGTGGGCCGCGATCGCGTGGGGCGAGGAGCGCATCACGAGCGGCCTCGCCAGCATCCTCAACGCGACCGCGACGTTGTGGACCGCGATCCTGATCTTCTGGGTGATTCCGGCGGAGCGCCCGACGCCCCTGAACTACCTCGGCGTCCTGATCGGCATCGCGGGCGTCGTCGTCCTTGTCCTGCCTGACATCCGCGCCCACGGTCTGTCCGGCAGCGTGCTGGGCATCCTCGCGGTGCTGGTCGCCGCTTTCTCCTATGCACTGGCGGCGCTGTTCCAGCGCACGCGCCTGCGCGGCGTCGGCGTCTACGAGCAGAGCTTCGGCCAGACGCTGGTGACCGCGGTCCTCGCTGTTCCGCTCGCGGCGCCGGCGCTCGGGCAGTTCCATTTCCACTGGCTTTCGTTCGCGGCGGTGGCGGCGCTCGGCGTCTTCGGCACCGGGGTTGCGTACCTTCTCTATTACTACGTGATGAATTCGCTTGGCGCTGTGCGCGCGACCGCGGTGACCCTCTGCGTCCCGATCACCGCGGTGTTCTGGGGCGTCGTGCTGCTGCACGAAAGCCTCACCGTGCCGACCGTCGTCGCCATGGTCGTGATCCTCGGTGGCATCGTGCTCACCAACCTGCGCCGCAACCCCAAGCGCGAACCCTCGGTCGCGCGCGACAGCGCCGCCGCATGACCACGTTCATCGAGGAGCATGCGGCCCAGGTCGAGCGCGCCGCGCAGCGCATTAAAGGACAAGTCCGTCGCACTCCCGCGCTGCGCACGGACCTGGATCCATCGTTGCGCCTGAAGCCCGAGTGCTTCCAGGTCACGGGCTCGTTCAAGCCGCGCGGAGCGTTCAACGCCGTGCTCTCCTTGATCGAGCGCGGCGAGAAGCCGAAGGGAGTGATCGCGGTCAGCTCTGGCAACCACGCGCAGGCGGTTGCGCTCGCGGCGGGCTCGGTGGGGGTGCCGGCTCTGATTCTGATCCCCGAGGACGCGAACCCGGCCAAGGTCGCGGCCACGCGCGCCCTTGGCGCCGAGGTCATCCAGGAAGGCATCACGTTTGCGAATCGCGAGCAGCGGTTGAAGGAGGTGATGGCCGAGCGCGGCTACACGCTCGTGCATCCCTACAACGACTGGGACGTGATCCACGGGCAGGGCACGGCCGTCCGGGAGCTGCTCGAAGACGAGCCCGACCTGGAGGTCGTCGTCGCACCGTTGGGCGGGGGCGGCTTGCTCGCGGGCTCGGCGATCTCGGCCAAGCACCATGACGAGTCGATCCACGTGATCGGCGTCGAGCCGGTCGCCGCCGACGACGCCTATCGCACCTGGAAGACCGGGAGCATCCAAGTGCTGGCCACCTCGCCGACGACCCTGGCCGACGGCGTGCGCACCACCTCGATCGGACCGCGCAACTTCGAGGTGATGTTCGCCAATCGCCTCGTTGACCAGATCGTCACCGTCACCGAAGATGAGATAGCGCATGCGGTGCGGGTCGCCTGGTCGCGCGTTCACCTCGGCCTCGAGCCGACGGGAACTCTTCCCCTCGCGGCGTTTCTCGCAGGCAAGCTTCCCGCTGGACGCACGGGTCTCGTGCTGAGCGGCGGCAACGCCAACCTCGGGACCGTGGCTACACTCCTGACGAGCCGATGATCCCGGTCAAAGAGGTGATGACGCGAAACGTGATCACGTTTCGCGAGGACACGCCGGTCGAGGAGGTCGCGCGCATCCTCAGCTCCAAGCACATCACAGGCGCGCCCGTGGTCGCGAGTGAGGGCCACGTGGTCGGGATCGTCTCCGAGACGGATGTCTTCTCCAAGAAAGGCAAGACGGCGCGAGAGATCATGAGCCCGCGTGTCATCTCCGTGACCGAGGAGACGGGCATCGATGAGGCGGCGCGGCTCCTGATCGGCGAGCGCATCCGGCGAGTGCCGGTCATCCGCGGCGGCAAGATGGTCGGTCTGCTCAGCCGCTCCGACGTGCTCGACTTCTTCGCCAAGACGCGCTGGACGTGCGCCGTGTGCGGCTGGTGGGAGCGGAGCCTCGAGCGGCCGGCGAAGTGCTACTCGTGCTCGAGCACCGTCCTTCACCTGGAGCGAGCAGATCCGGGACACTAGTCGACTTTCTCTGAAGGCCGAGTCGTTCACCGAGTCGGTCATTCGCGAGATGACGCGCCTCAACCTCGAGCTCAACGGCCCCGATCGAGCGGTCAACTTCGCGCAAGGTTTCCCGGACTTCGAAGCTGACGCGCGCATCCTCGACGCCGCCTCGCGCGCTCTGCATGACGGCTTCAACCAGTACGCGACGACTTGGGGCGCGCCGCAGCTACGCAAGGCGATCGCGCGCAAACAGTCGGCGGCGTGGGGACGCCAGGTCGATCCGGACAAGGAGATAACCGTGTCCTGTGGTGCGACCGAGGCGATGATCGCGGCCATGCTCGCCGCGGTCGACCCAGGCGACGAGGTCATCGTCTTCGAGCCGTTCTACGAGAACTACGGCCCCGACTGTGTGCTGAGCGGCGCGATTCCGCGATACGTCGCGCTGCGGTCGCCCGACTGGTCCATCGACTTCGATGAGCTCGCGGCAGCGTTCAACGAGAAGACGCGCGCGATCGTCATCAACACGCCGCACAACCCGACGGGAAAGGTCTACTCGCAGACGGAGCTCGAGGCCATCGCGCGTCTGTGCATCGAGCACGACGTGATCGCGATCACCGATGAGATCTACGAGCACCTCGTCTATCGCGGCCGCCACGTTTCGATCGCGACGCTGCCTGGCATGGCCGACCGGACCATCACCATCAGCGGCGCGTCGAAGACGTACTCGGTGACCGGATGGCGGGTGGGCTGGCTCATCGCGCCGGCCGCGCTCAGCGCCGGCATCCGCAAGGTGCACGACTTCCTGACCGTCGGCGCCGCGCACCCGCTGCAGATAGCGGTCGCGGAAGGCCTCGGCTTCCCCGCGTCCTTCTATGCGGAGCTGCTCGGCGACTACCAGGAGCGTCGCGACGCGCTGGTCGGCGGGCTGGAGGAGTGTGGGTTCGAGGTGAGCTCGCCCGACGGCGCCTATTACGTGATGGCCGGCATCTCAGGTTTCGGCGCCACCAACGACGTCGCGTTCGCGCGTCGCCTGATCGAAGAGGTCGCGGTGGCCACCGTTCCGGCGTCGAGCTTCTATCACGACCCCGCGCTCGGTCGTGGGAATATTCGCTTCAGCTTTCCCAAGAAGATCGAGACGATCGAGCGAGGACTCGCCGCGCTTCGCAGCTTCGGCGCCTCTTAGTACCTCCTCAAATTAACAACCTGGGTTGGCGCGGCGACCGGCCGTGCCTAGCCTCGTCTCATGCGCAAACTTCTTCGCTCGCCGTTGACCTGGCTCGTCGCCGCTGAAATCGTCGTCGTCGGCGCGATCGTCGTGGTCGCCTGGAACGTCGTGGCTTCGGCCAACCGCTCGGCGCCGCCCGCGGCCATCGCCGGCGCACCGCAGGCGACCGACAATCCGCCGCCGGATCTTCCGACGGCGCCGCAACTGAACAACCCGGGGGCGAGAGGCCCGCTGCCCGGGCTCGCCGTCGACCCGAGTTTCTGGCGGCAGCGCCTGGGCGACCTCAACGCCGACCAGGTGTATCTCGAGCAGCTGGAGTGGCAGATCGTCAGCAGCGCCGAAGATTCGGTCAATCGCTACCTGGAGACGGTGGTGCTTCCTGCTATCGCGCGGGCCGAGCACGCGGGAGGTGCTTTAGCGGTCTAGCCCTTTCGCCGAGCGCGCTATTTCTCCGACTGCATCGTGACGTTGCCGTTGAGCGTCGCGCCGTCCTCGACGGTGAGCCTGGCGACTCGGACGTCGCCATTCAGGCGACCAGACCCGCCGAGGGTCAGGCGCTTGCGGGCGCTGACGTTGCCGGTGACCTCGCCGCGCACACTGACGTTCGCGCCTTCGATGGCTGCCTGGATGCGCGCGCCGGCGTCGATGGTCACGTCGCCGCTGGCCTTGAGGTCGCCTTCGACGTTCCCGGCGATCTTGAGGTCGCCCTGGATCTCGAGCCTGCCCTGCAGGACGTCGCGCGGGCCGAGGCTGACGACGTTGGTGCCGCCATTCTGAGAGCTCGACGCCTGAACAGCGGCCTTTTCAGCTTGTGCCATGGAATCCTCCACTGCGAAATGGGGTCGGACTGGATTTCAGGGAGCTAGCATCGTAGCAGCCGTGCCCCGAATCGTCGCCCAAGGTTAATCAGGACCGTGGCCATCATGGATCGCGACTCCTCCCGTGAGATGGTTGACCATGTCGTCGACTTTTTCGACGGGTTCGCTCCCCTGTACGACGGCTGGGCGGGTGGGCAGCATGGCCGGGTCGCGCTCCGGCTGGTGGAGCTGGCGAACCCGGCGAAGGACGAGCACGTCCTCGACGTGGGCACCGGGACGGGCCTGGTGGCGCACCTCGTCGCGCCGCGGGTGAACCCGGGCTGGGTGATCGGCATCGACCTGTCCGACAACATGCTCTCGATCGCCCGAGCGAAGAAGGACAAGAACGTGCAGTTCCTCGGCATGGCCGCGGAGCACCTCGTGTTCCGCCCGAAGACCTTCGACCTCGTCACCATGAGCGAAGCGCTCACGTACCTCGCCGATCCGGCCGCCGCCATCGACGAGGCGCACCGGGTGCTGCGGCCGGGCGGCCGGCTGGCCATCTCGATCCAGCGCCGGAGCCTGAACACGCGCGCGCAGGAGCTCTTCTTCCAGGCGCTTGCCCCGTTGGCGCGGCGCCACTACCTCGAGCTGCCGCGCTACAGCAATGCCCGGGCGGGCTTCGGCGAGCCCCGGATCCTCAGGCAGATGCTCGACGAGGCCGGGTTTGACGTCGGGCCGGTGACCGACATGGTCACGGGCGGCCGGACCAAGAACGCGCGCGAGTGGACCGACCTGATGGCGGGAGCAGGCCCTCGCCCGTACACGCTGATCAAGGCGCTTGGCCCGCGGTATCGCAACGAGCTGGAGGCGGAGGTCGAGGCGGCGATGGAGAGCCTGGGCGATCCCGACGACGCCTTCAGGTACCACCACTCCTACGTCCTGGCGGTAGCGACAAAGCAATGACGACCGCGGCGGCCACGCACAGGCCCGCCGCGAGCACGAAGATCTCGTGGTACTCCTGCAGAAACGCCGCCGCGACCAGGCGCTCGAGGTGCTTCACCCGCTCACGCAGGTCCGGGTCGGTCAGCACAGGCGTGCCAAGGATCTGGTTGAAGCGATAGAGGCCGAACGCGGTCAGCGCGGCCAGCCCGGCCAGCATGCCCATCGTGCGCGCCAGCACGACCAGGCTCGTCGCGAGCCCGTGGCTCTGGCCGCGCGTAAGGGACAGGACCGCCGCCGTGAGCGGCGCGATGACCAGGCCGAAGCCGAGCCCGCAAACGCCGAGCGTGAGGTCCGCGCGGCGGATGGCGCCTGCGCGGAAGGTCAGCTCGTTGGCCTGCCAGCCTGCCATCACGAAGAATGCGATCGCCGACAACGCCAGCCCGAGCGCGGCCGTCGGGAGGTTGCCCGCGCGCGATGCGACCAGGCCGCCCGCCACCGCGCCCACGGGCACCCCGACGAGGAACTGAGTCAGCAGCAGGCCCGAGTCGAGCTGCGTCTGGTTGAAGACAAGGCGGCCGAGCAGCGGCACGTCGACGAGGGTCACGATCAGGGCGGCGCCGATGAGGATGTTCGCCGACGCCGTTCCCGCGAAGACGCGGCTTCGCAGCAGGTCACGAGGGATGAGCGGCTCCAGGCGCCGCAGCTGGCGCCACACGTAAGCGGCGAGGACGACGAGCGCAGCGGCCGCGGCGGGGATCGTCAAGCCGTTCGTGGCGCGGTGCAGGGGATCGTCGGGGTAGAGCGCCAGCACGAGCAGGCCGCAGCCCAATCCCAGAAGCAGCGCGCCGAGCCAGTCGACGGTCGAGCCCTCCGCCGCGGCGGGCTGTCCTGTGCGCCTGACGGTGACCACGATGCCCGCGGCGCACAGCAGCACCAGAGGGAGGTTCAGCCAGAACACAAAGCGCCATCCGCCGGAGGCGGCCGCTGCGGCTGCGACGGTTGCGCCGTAGATCGGACCGACGACACTCCCGGCCTCCTGCAGCGCCGCCACCGAGCCGAGCGCGATAGTGCGCGCCCGGTTGCGATAGAGGTCGGCTGCGAGCGCGAGCGACAGAGGCACCAGTCCGCCGCCGCCGAGTCCCTGGACGAAGCGGCCGGCCACCATCCAGGGCAGCCCGGCGAAGCTCCACAGGCCGGAAGTCGCGGTCACCACCGAGCCAAGAGCGAAAGCCGCAAGGCACGCGAGATAGACGGGAATTCGGCCCCGCGCATCCGAGAACGCGCCGAGCAGCGGCATCGCCACGACGTACCCGGCGAGAAAGCCCGTGATGATCGGCGTCGCCTGCTCGAGGTGCTCGATTGTCAGGCCGAGGTCGCCCATCATCGCCGGCAGCAGCGTCACGACCACATACGCGTCGAGCGCCGCGACGAAGAGTCCTGCGCCCGCGAGGGCGAGCAGGACGCCTTTGCTCAACTAGGGGGACGGCGACGTGATGGCGACGGGGGCGTCGAAGCCGCTGATGTCGACTTCCACCGCCGCTTCGCTCGAGTTGTCGCCGAAAGCACCGTCGAGGATGGCCTTGCGAATCTGGTGGTCCGCGGCGCCCACCCACACCTTCGCGGCGACCGGGCTGTTCGAGTTCAGCTGCGACAGCAGGCCGTGGACCTGCTCGGGCGAGTAAGTCGTTGCCACCTGGTAAGCGGACTGTCCGTCAACCTGGTCGGTGGACACGTAGCGTGGATCGCTTCCCGCCGGGATCACTGCAGGCAACCCGGTGGTCGGGGCGAAGAGCTTTGCCATGTCGGGGAAGACGGCGGCTTCAGCCGGGCTCGCCTCCTGGAGCGTCGACAGCGGTAGGTGGACATAGACCTTGCCGCCGGTGATGACGACCTCGAGGCTCAGCAGGATGTCCTGCTCCTTCACGGTGTAGGTCGTGTCGCTGTCCGCGGGCAAGCGCACCGCGGTCTTCGCGCTGACCAACGCGAAGCCCTGGAGGCTGACCTTTCCCTTGGCCATCTTCAGCGTCGCGCTCACGGTCTTGAGCCTGGCCATCGCCGCGGCTCCGTCATGCAGCTCAGACGAGGCATTGATGGATGGTGCGGGCGTGGAGTTGCTGCACGCCGCCAGCGTCGCGATCGCGATCGCCGCCGCGGCCAGGCGCCTCACTCCCGCGCCCGCACTATCAGGCGCACGGGCCGGTCGAGGAAGAGGTAATCCCACGCCCAGTTCGTGAGCACTATCAGCCGGCTGCGAAAGCTGATGACGTTGATGAGGTGCACGGTCAGCCAGATGATCCAACCCACGAAGCCGGAGAAGTGCCAGCCGCGTATCTGGGCGACCGCGGAGTTGCGCCCGATCGTCGCCATGATGCCCGGGTCCTTGTAGCGAAAAGCTTTCGCTCCGCCGTGACCGACCATCTGCGAGATGCAGTTGGCTACGTGCTTTCCCGCCTGCATCGCGACCGGGATGAGCATGGGCAGCAGCGCGCTTCCATCCGACGCGCCGGCGAGGTCGCCGATAACGAACACCACCGGGTGGCCGGGCACCTGCAGCGTCCCGTCGACCTGGATGCGGGACTGACGCGCGAGCGGCGCGCCCGTCGAGCGACCGAGGTCCGACGCGCGCACGCCGGCGGTCCAGATGACGGTGCAGGAGGGAATCTCGCGCCCGTCGGCCAGGCGGACTGCCTCGCCGGTCACCGCGGCCACCTTCGCTTCGAGCATGACCTCGATGCCTTTGCGCCCCAGCGAGCGCACCGCAGCGTCGCGCAGCATGGGATCGAACGCTCCGAGGACATATGGCGCCGCCTCTATAAGCACCACCCGGACCTCATTTATGTCGAGGTCGCGGTAGTCCTTCCGCAGCACGAGCCGGATGAGCTCGGATATGGCTCCCGACATCTCCACACCGGTCGGCCCCCCGCCGACGACGGCAAAGCTGAGGAGAGCGCGCCGGCGTTCAGCGTCCTTGGTCCACCGAGATTCCTCGAGCTGCGAGAGGATGCGGTTGCGCAGCGCGAGACCCTCATCGAGCTGCTTCAGGCCCATCGTGTGCTTCGCGAGATCGGGGTTCCCGAAGTAATCGCTCTGCGCGCCGGTCGCGAGCACCAGGTAGTCGTATGCGATCGGCCCATGGTCGGTCAGCAGGCGGCGGCCGTCGAAATCGACGCCGGTGATAGACGCTTGCCGGAAATCGGCGTTGGGCAGAGGGCGGATCAGCTGCCGGACCGGCCGCGCGATCTCGCCCGGGTCGAGCAGCGCCGAGGCCACCTGGTAGAGCAGCGGGGTGAAGAGGTGGTAGTTGTTGCGGTCGACGATCAGCACGTCCACCGGCGCGTGCTTCAAGGCGCGGGCGCAGGTAAGGCCGCCAAAGCCGGCGCCCGCGATCACTACGCCGGGGCGCCTATCGCTCATGTCGGAACGTTCTTCTGTCCCTTCTGCGGCGGGTAGCGGCCGCGGCCGCCGCTGTGGCGCCGGTTCGCCATCTTGTCGAGCGCGCCCGCGCCGCCCGTCGCCTCGAGCAGCGATTTGGGCATCTTCTGCTTCTTCTTGACGACGGGCTCGAACAGATCGCCAAGCTTGTCGACCCGCTTCAACACCTGCTCCGAGTCGAACACCAACAGCTCGGGGTCCTTCTTCTTGAGGCAGTTCTCGACCTCATCCCACGTCACCGGCGTCGAGACCGTCGGCCGCTTGCGCGCGCGCAGCGAGTACACGTTGACCGTGGTCTTGTACTGGTCGTTCTGGCTCCAGTCGATGAGCACCTTGCCCCCGCGCAGCTCTTTGAGCTGCTTGTGCACCGCGAGGTCCGGATACTTTTCTTCGAAGTACTGCGCGAGGCCCTTGGAGACGACCTTGGTCTCGTTGTAGGCGGTCTTGGTGTTCAGGGGCAGATAGAGCTGCAGCCCTTTCGAGCCGGAAGTCTTGGCGAACGACTCGAGCCCGTGGTCCGCGAACAGGTCGCGCAGCATCAGCCCGATGCGGCAGCACTCGACGATCGTCGCGGGCGGCCCGGGGTCGAGGTCGAAGACGAGCGTGCGCGGTGTCGGCAGGTCGTCGGCGTAAGAAAGCGAGGTGTGCATCTCGAGCGTCGCCAGGTTGGACAGCCACACGAGCGTCGGCAGGTCCTGGCAGAGGCAGTAGTACATGTCGCGGTTGTTGCCCCCGCTCCACACGGTCGCGGTCTGCACCCACGGCGGTCGGTGCTTGGGACAGTTCTTCTCGTAGAAGAACTCGCCGTACACGCCGTTCGGATAGCGCTTCAACGTCAGCGGGTGATTGCGCGTGTGCGGCAGCAGCACCGGGGCGATGCGCGTGTAGTAGTCGATCACCTGTGCCTTGGTGAATCCGACGTCCGGGTATAGAACCTTCTCGAGGTTGGTCAGCTTCAGCGTGCGGCCTTCGATCTGAACCTCGACCGCGGTCTCTTTAGCCACCTTCGCGCACGACCTCGCCTGCGGGTTTGTCGTTGCGGAAGCCCTTGAAGGACGGCGCACGGAGCTGGCCGCCGCGCGTCCACTCCACGAACTCGAACTCCGCGACGATCTTGGGCTTGACGAAGTGGGCCTTGCGCGGCGGCGTCGCTCCCGCCTCGAAGGGGCTCTTGTCCACAGCCAGCGGCTTCAGCTTCGCGTTGAGCTCGTCGAGCGTCCTGTCTGTGAACCCGGTGCCGACCTTGCCGGCGTAGACGAGCTTCTTCTTTTCGTCGTAGTAGCCCACGAGCAGCGCTCCCGGATAGCCGCGCCGTTTGCCCTCGCCGTCGAGCCAGCCGCCGACCACGAGCTCTTGCCGAAAGTGGTTCTTGACCTTCTGCCACGCGCCCGTGCGCCGCCCCGCCTCGTAGCGCGAGTCGAGCTTCTTCGCCATCACACCTTCGAGGCCGGCCTTGTTGCTCGCGTCCAGCATCGTCTTGCCGCCGCCCTTCTCGAACGGTGGCGTTTGCCAGGACGGGCCCGACAGCTTCAGCGATGCGAGCTCGCGCCGCCGCTCCACATACGCCTCATTCATCAGCGAATGTCCGTCACGCCAGAGCATGTCGAACACCATGTAGGTGACCGGGACGTCCTTCATCTTGCGGCGAATCTCGTTCTCAGCCGTCAGTCCCATGCGCTGCTGGATCTCCTCGAAGCTCGGCCGGCCGTTTTCGTCGAGCGCGACGATCTCGCCATCGAGGATCACCTCGGCCGAGCCAAGGGCGCGGCCCATCGGATGCATCTCGGGATAGCGAGGCGTGATGTCCTCTCCGGTTCGGCTCTGCAGCCGCACGCGCCCGCCGTCGACGTAAGCAAGGGCCCTGATGCCGTCCCACTTGAACTCGAAGCCCCACGCGTCGTCGGGCGACGGCAGCTTGGTGCTGAGCTTGGCGAGCATGGGCGTGATCTTGTCGGGCATCGGCTTGCGGTCCGGATCCTGCGGAGGATCCATACGGTGGATCATCCAGTCGTTGCCGCGCGTCTGGAACAGCACGTAGCGGCCCTCGAGGCGCTTGCCATGCAGGTCGACCATGACCTCGCGGTTCGACCACTTCACCGGCTCATAAGTGCCCTCGTCCCAGATCAGGACCTGGCCTCCCCCGTACTCGCCTTTGGGGATCTCGCCCGCGAACTTGAAGTACTCGAGCGGGTGGTCCTCGACATGGACCGCGAGGTGGTTCTTCTTCGGGTCCGGCGGGATTCCCTTCGGCACCGCCCACGAGACCCCGACGCCGTCCTTCTCGAGGCGGAAGTCCCAGTGGAGGCGCCGCGCGTGGTGCTCCTGGACCACGAACCGAAGCGCCCGGGGCGCCTTTTTGGGCACCCGAGCGCTCGGTTCAGAGGTCTTGGTGAAGTCTCGCTTCGCCTCGTACTCGGCGAGCTTCTTGGTCGGCATTCCTACTAAAAGGTTAGGCCACGGCCTCCGTTTGATCCTGGAGCACGAGTGCCGGCCGGCGCTGCGTACGGAAGAACATCGCCGCCGCGGCTGCAAGGACGAGGGCGACGATCGGCAGCACGAGCGTCGGGTGCATCGCGTCTACGAACGCGTTGGTGAAGACCGAATGCGCGATCGCGGCGATCTGCGGCGGCAGCTGCACCGCCGCGCCGGCCTGCCCCGCGCCGACCTCGAAGCCCGTGTGCGACGCGTTGCTGAACCCGCTGACGAACTGCGCGCGGTACTGGTCCGGAAGCTGCCCCGAGGCTGCCACCGCGCGGTCGTGAAGCGCAAGCGCCAGCCGGTTCTGCAGAAACGCGCCCACCACCGCGCTCGCCAGCACGCCACCGAGCTCCTGGATGGTGTTGATGACGCCCGACGCCACGCCCGCGAGGTGGGCGGGCAGGTCGCGCGTGCCGACGCTGAAGACGGGAATCCAGATGCAGCCCATCCCGAGCCCGGACACGATCAGACCCGGCAAGAAGTCCCAGCGGCCCGAGTTGACGTGCGCCGCCCAGTCGATGTAGCCGCTGCCGACCGCCAGGGCGAGCAGCCCAGGCATGAGCAGGTACTTGCCGTTGATCTTCTGCGACAGACCGGCGGCGATGCCTGACGCAAACATCGTCACCAGCGGCTGCACCGCGATGGTCAGCCCCGCGTGGATCGCGCTCAGCCCGAGAACGGACTGCAGGTAGATCGTCAGCGGCAGGTACAGGCCGAGGATGGCAAAGCCCATCACCGACATCACCAGGGCCGCGAGAGTGAAGTTGCGGTCCTTGAACACCGCGAACGGCAGCAGCGGCTCCGAGCCCTGACGTCGCGACTGGTAGTAGAGGAAGAGCGCGAGCAGCACGACGCCCGCGCCGATGATCTCGGGGATCGTGACGTAACCATTGACCGCGCCCCAGTCGTAGCGCTGCCCTTCGATGAGCCCGAAAATCACCCCCAGCAGCCCGGCCGTGGCGAGCGCGACGCCGAGCAGGTCGAGCCGGTGCGGCCGGCCTGGCCGCAGGTCGGGAATGAGAAGGAACGCGAGGGCGAACGTGAGCAGGCCGATCGGCAGGTTGACGGTGAAGATGGAACGCCAGCCGAAATGCGCGACGAGGAATCCGCCGACCGTAGGTCCCGCGATGACGGCCAGGCCGGAAACCGTGCCGTAGATCGCGAAGACCCCACCCCTTCGGTCCGCCGGGAAGAGGGACATCATCAAAGGAAGTCCCTGCGGCGCAAGCACGGCGGCTCCGAGGCCCTGCAGGGCGCGGGCGAGGATCATCTGCGTCGGGTCCTGCGCCAGCGCGCTCAAGCCCGAGGCGATCGTGAAGATCGCGACGCCGATCGCAAACAGGTTGCGCGGGCCGTAGATGTCGCCGAGCCGAGCCGACGTGATCAGGAGCACGGCGTACAGGAGGCTGTAGGCGTTGAGAACCCACAGCACCTGGTCGAGGCTCGCGTGCAGGCCGTCGAGGAGCGACGGGATCGCGATGTTGACGATCGTGAGGTCGAGCAGCGTCATGAACAGGCCGAGCACCAGGACGCTCAGCGCGGCCATCGGGTGATTGCGGAGGCGGGTCATCGGATCTCTCCTTTTCTGAATGCGAGCCAACCCATGGCGACGAACCAGGCCTGGATCTCGACGATGAGCAGGCGCTCCGTCAGCCCTGCGATGCCGGTCTGGATGCCCTGAACGGTGGGCGTGAAGGTGGCGAAGTAAAGGACCGCGAGGAGCGCCGTGAGCGGCCCGGCGATGAGCAGTCCCGTGCCCAGCCGCCTCCAGGCGGGAATGCGCCGCAGGAACAAGCCCGCCAGCGGAAACGTCACGACGGTCGAGAGGGCCAGGCCGAACCCGACGAAGTGGATCAAGAAGGTCTGAAAGGTGAAGAGCCCGTCGAGCACGCTGCCCAGGCCTGGCAGTGCGAGCAGTGGCGCCAGGACGAAGCGCGACGGCAGCTCCGGCAGCAGCTCGAAGATGCCGTAGACACCGGTGACCATCAGCAGCCCGCTGACGACGAACGCGGAGTTCATGTAAGGCCCCGTCGGGCCGAGGCCGAGGCCGCTGATCGGCTGGCTGACCGCCGAATACGGGGCGACGTGAGTTCCCCACAGGTAGTACCCCGGGCTCACGAACCCGAGCACGAGCCAGGCGATCGTCAGCACGACCGGTCCGGCTATCGCGCCCAGCTCGAGGGGCGTGCGGCCGGCGAAACGAAGTTGGCGGACCAATTTCTCTCCTCCTTTCACTAACGGTGTTAGGTGTTGTGGCGCTAACATTACCCCTAACGTCGTTAGGAATGCAAGCGCCGCTACAACGTTTAGAGGAGAATTGGCAATGCAACCGTTGAGCCCGGAAGAGCAGAAAGGACTCACGCGAGAGCGGCTGGTGGAGGCCGCGCTCGCACTGATCGACGACGACGGCCTCGACGCCTTGTCGATGCGGGCCCTGGCCGACCGGCTCCAGGTCAAGGCGGCCTCTCTTTACTGGCACGTGCGCGACCGCAACGAGTTGCTGGAGCTGCTGGCGGACGAGATCCTCCAGTCGGTCAGCCGGCCTCGCACGCGGCCCACCTGGCGAGAGACTGTCAAGGCGGTCGCCGGAGCGCTACATCGCGGCCTGGCCGCCCACCGGGATGCGAGCCGCATCCTGCTCGAGGTTCCCGGGGCTCTTACCCGGAGCGACGTGGTCCGCGACCTGACCACCGCGCTTCGCTCCGCCGGTCTTCAGGACGCCGAAGCCTCCGATGTCGCGCGCATGGTCTTGACCCAGGTGGTGTCGGCGCCGGCATCCGCCGCGGAGGAACCTGTTTCGCGGGCCACCGGCGAACCGGCCTCCGTCTGGATCGACACCGGTTCGCGCGGTGTGACCCTGCGAGCCGGTTCGACCGACATGCCGGGGCTCATCCGGGTGCCGCCGGACCAGTCAGGCGCTGCGCCGGCGGTGGTCCGGGGCGAGCAGGTTGTCGTACGGCGCCTGCGTGGCGTCGGTCGCGGAGAGATCGAGCTCAATCCGCTGAGGCCGTGGAAGTTCAAGGTCCAGGCACCCACTTGGAACACGATGCTCGACCTGGGCGGCATCGACGTACGCGAGATCTGGATCGACAGCGGCGCGGCGAACATCGAGTGCTTCCTGCCCGAGCCCCGCGGCGTGGTGCCGATCCGCGTATCGAGCGGAGTAATGAACGTCTCGGTCCACAGGCCAAGCGCCGCCGCCGTCGCGGCCCTCGTCCACACGGGCGCTTTCAAGCTGCGCCTCGATCAGTTCTCGACCAGGGTTGCCGTCTTCGACGTGCGTTGGAACAGCGACGAGAACGCGGCCGGCGCGCGCGACCGTTACGACCTGGACGTGAGCAGCGGCGTGGTCGACTTCAAGCTCGACACGTACGTACCTAGGGTGCGGCCGCCGGAGCCGGCGTCACCCGAGCCGAAGTCCGCCGGCAAGCCTTCATCGGCGCTCGACTTCTTGTTGGACGGGATCGAGGCGCACCTGGCCGCGCATCGTTAACAACCTGGGTTCCCCGCGCGCCGGCTGACGGGTAGCGTGCCTCCAAAAAGTGGAGGCGCCTCAATGCTGTTTCTCGCTTCACCGCCCGACGTTCCGTCCGGAGTCCAACCGATTCTCGACCTGATCACGACGTGGATCCACATCGGGCAGGCACTCGTCGGCTCGATCGGGGCTCTGGCGTTCATCTTCGCCTTTATCTGGAAGATCACCGCTGTCGAGTCGAAGTCTGCCCTTGCGGCCAAGCAATGGATTCAACGCATCGTTGTTGGCACCATCGGCGTCGAGGTCGCGAGCTCGCTCGTCGGCATTCTTACGAGCTCAGTCCCGACGCACTGAGCAATGAATTTCAACCCTGGCGACATCGCCGGGCTCATCGCCGTGCTCGGCCGGATAGAGGGCTATCTGAACACGCTCGTCCATCCGAACCTCGTGCTGGCGAAGATCCTGCAAGACACGGTCGGGATGTTGCTCAACGTCTGGTTTGGCTTCGTCCTGACCACGACGGACGTCGAGCCCGGCGATCACGTCTTCACGCACAACCTGACGATCGCGTCCTTCGAGCCCAAAGTCCAGGTGATCGCCGACGCAGGCCTTGTCTTGATCGCCATGTGGTCGGCCTATCGAATCATGTGGGGGCACGGTCTCTTCACGCAGTACACCGCGCGCATTCTTCTCCCGCGTCTGTTCATGGCCGCGATCCTCATCAACTTCGCACTACCCCTGTTCCAGATGATCGTCGACGCGTCGAACGTCGCCTCGACCGTCGCCTACAACCTGAACCAGTACGACAACCTGAACACTTTCGCCTCGCAGCTCAGCCTGAACGTGACGACCGCAGGCACGCTCGAGATTCTGACGACGGCTGCGCTGGCGGCCGCTTTTGGCGCGCTGGCCATCGGCTATTTGATCCGTTACGCGATCCTGATCGTCCTCGCCATAACCGCACCGCTCGCCGCGCTCCTGTTCATGCTGCCCGAGACCAACCATCTGTCGAAGATGTGGATCACCCACTTCACGACGAACCTGTTCATGCAGCCGATACAGCTTTTCGTCATGGCCGTCGGATTCGGACTCGAGCATGACGGGGTCACGCCTCTCCACCACGTCTTTGCGCTTGCGTCGATGCTGATCGTGTTCAAGGTCCCGGGCGCTATGGGCGGCGCCGAGAAGGCCGCGCACAAGTTGGAATCGACCCTCCGCACCGCGATGGAGCACGTCGTCAAGGCGGTTGCCAAGGCATGACTCGAGTGCTTGGCCTGCTTGCGCTGGGTCTTGCGACCTGGCTCGTCGCGGCCACGCAGGTGCCAAATCACATGCGCCTTCCGTTGGCGGGGGTAGTTCCGGGCGCGGTCGTCACGCAGCCGTTTGGCTGTACCGACCTGCAGCTCGAGCCCTACGATCCCGCGTGCCTGTCGCGCCACTTCCACACGGGCATCGACCTCGCGGCACCCGAGGGCAGCCCGGTCTATTCCGCCACCGACGGCACCGCGTACATCGGCTACGACCCGATGGGCGCGGGCAACTTCGTCGCGGTGCGCGTCGACCCGCACGTCCGGATCGTCTACTGCCACCTGTCCGCGTATCGCGTCTCCGACGAGGAGTCCATCACTGCCGGGCAGCTGGTCGGCCTTGTCGGCGCGACGGGTCTCGCGACCGGGCCGCACGTGCACTTCCAGGTCGACGTCGACGGTGAGCCGGTCGATCCTGTGGCCTTTCTTGGCTCTTAACAACCTGGGTTGGCGGCGTCGACCCGGCCGCCTAACTTGATCGCAATCTCACGGAGGTCATCGCAATGGTCAACAAAGTCATTCTCATCGGGCATCTCACGGCGGAACCTGACGTCAAGGCGACACCCAAGGGCACCTATGTCGCGAAGATGCGG
>DATEHC010000166.1:0-12592 GCA_035279785.1 Candidatus Dormiibacterota bacterium | reverse complement strand
CGCGTCGCGCGGCGCCGGCACCATCGCGAGCCGCACGCCGCCGACCTCGGACCCCTCGCTGCAGTGGAGCGTCACGTCGTGTCCGCGGGCCGCGAGACCCGCCGCGAGGTCGCACACGAACGCCTGCGCGCCGCCGAGCTGCGCGGGACGGAGCGGCGTCACGGGCGACGCCACGACAGCGATCTTCACGGCCGCGCCTTAGTGTGATCGAGACCTTGAACTACGAGGAGTCGGTCGCGACCGCGCCCGCGGGATGGCGGCACTTCACGCATGCTGACATCGCCCGACTTCCGGCTGGCGTCCGCGAGAGAGAGCTCGCCCGCATACCGCCGGGCGAGTCAGGCGACCGCATCCTCCGCGCGCTGTTCTGGACGCTCGTCTATCACCTCGAGCCGGATAAGTGGGATGAGCTGGCGCGCAGCGAGCCGATCCATCCCGACATCCTCGCGGCGCTGCCGCGGCACGCGACGACTGCGCTCGACGTCGGCGCCGGAAGCGGCCGGTTGACGGAGCACCTCGTTGCGCGCTCCAACGAGGTCACCGCGGTGGAACCGTCCGCGCGCTTGCGCGCGATCCTCGAGAAGAGGCTGCCGTCGGTGCGCGCGATCGACGGATGGGCGGAATCGCTCCCGATCGCGGACGGTTGGTCCCAGCTCACGGCGGCCTGCGGCGCGCTCGGGCCCGAACCGCAAGTGCTCTCCGAGCTTCGGCGCGTGACCGCGCACGGTGGCTGGATCGCGTTGATCAGCCCCGAGCAGCCGGAGTGGTTCGAGGCGAACGGCTGGAAGCGTGTGACGGCCCGTGCCACGGCGGCGCCACCGCACGCCGCGTGGCTCGACGAGTTTTTCGGGCCCCTAGACCCGCCCCGCGAGCTGGTCGTTCTGCGCGCCGGCTGAAAGCGCAAACGCGACCGCCTCGTCCAGGGACATTGCTCGCCCTTCGGCCAGAGCAGCCTCCTCTTCGGCCGTCGGATGCTCGGGGGCCATCCAGCCCTCCCGGCCGCTGATAAGCGAACCCAGGCCCGCGCCGGTGGCCGCCTCCTGGCCTTGCGCAGCACCCGCAAGTCGCGCCGCCCGCACAGGGTCGCCTTCGTCGCGAGCCACGGCGGCGAGGCCGGCCAGGATCAGCACCGGACCGGTGACGTCCTCCGTCTCGACGAAGATGCGCAGCGCCTCGAGGTTGTCCTGCTTCGCCGTCGGCGTGTCGTGCAAACGGAGCGCGAGTATCGCGCGCACGTAGAGCGCCCAGCCCAGCCCGAACCGATCGCCGAGCCTGCGAAAGATCGCGATGGCCTCCTCGAGTGGATCGATCGCCTTTTCGTTCGCGTCGCCGCGAAAGTGGGTCTGGCCGAGCGCCCACAGGCACTGCGCGTAGCCGCGTTCGTCGTCGAGGCTGCGGTAGATCGGGAGCGCCTCCTCGAGAAGCTTCTGTGCCTTGGGGATGTCGAGCATGGTGATCTGGAACGGAAACGACGCGTTGTACAGCGCGTCGGCGAGAGTGCGTGGGTCGCCGGTTTCGCGCGCGAGGACGAGGTTCTCCTCGTAATACGCGCCCGCCGCCTCCATGTCGCCCTGCCAGTACGCGACCCCGCCGGCGGCCTCCAGCCCCCGCGCACGCGCGGCCGGGTCGTCCCGAGCCCCCGGCATCGCGAGGATGGCATCGACGCGCGCTCGGCCCTCGCGCAGATGGCCGCGCATCTGCCAGAAGCGCCAGTACTCGAACGCCAGGAGCATCGCGCGCTTGGCGTCTCCGCGCGAGGTCAACCAGTCGAAGGCGGCGCGGAAGTTGTCGGTGTCGAGCTCGAGGCGGTCGAGCCACTTCTTCTGGTCGGGGCCGAAGAGATTCGCACGGGCTTCCGCCGCGAGCGCTTGCATCGCCGCGGAGTGCCGGTCGCGCAGGACGTCAACCTCACCGCTCGCCTGCAGCACTTCGGACGCGAACTCGCGGATGACCTGGAGCATCAAAAGCCGGGGCTCGTCGTAGTCCGGCATTCGGCGCAGGAGGCTCTGGTCCGCGAGCTGGTCGAGGCCGGTGAGCACGTCGAGGTCGAGCTCGGGACCGCACACGGCCTCGGCCTGCTCGAGGCTGCCGCCACGGGCGAAGACCGAGAAGCGGCTGAACAGCCGCTGGTGCGGCTCGTCGAGCATGTCGAAGCTCCACGCGATCGCTCCCTTGAGGGTCTGCTGGCGGCCAGGCAGGTCGCGTGACCCGCTGCCGAGGACGGCCATGCTCGTCTCGAGGCGGGCCAGCAGGGCCTGCGGGCTGAACAGCTTGATCCGCGCGGCGGCAAGCTCGATCGCGAGGGGAAGGCCGTCGACGCGCTCGCAGATGCCCGCGATCGCCGGCGCGTTCTCGTTGGTCACCTGGAAGTCGTGCTTGGCCGCGACCGCGCGCTCGATGAAGAGCTTGACCGCCGCAAACTGCGACAGCGCCGCGAGCGAGGGCAGCGCGCGCAGGGCGGGCGTGCGCAACGGCTCGAGCGCCATCTCCTGCTCGCCGTAGACCTTCAGGACGGCGCGGCTGCTCGTGACGATCTTGAGGTCGGGGTTCGCCTGCAGCAACCGCGACACCACCGGCGCGCCGTCGGGCACGAGCTGCTCGAAGTTGTCGAGCACGAGCAGCACCTTGCGGTCCTTCAGGTACTCGTTGACGGCGTCCTCCGGCGCGCGGTTGCCGGTCACGCCGATGCCCACCGCCTGCGCGATCGCGGATGCGATCAGCTCGGGATCGCGCACGGCCGAGAGCGGAACGAAGAACACGCCGCCGGGGAAGGTCGCCACGACCTCGGCCGCGACCTGCAGGGAAAGTCGAGTCTTGCCGATTCCGCCGGGGCCGGTGAGCGTCAGCAGGCGCGTGTGCTGCAGCAGCTTCCTCGCCTCTTCGACGTCCTGCTCGCGGCCGACGAAGCTGGTCGGCTGCGTGGGCAGGTTGTTGGGCGTGGACTCGAGCGTGCGCAGCGGCGGAAACGCGTCCGCCGCGCCCTCGATGACGAGTTGGAAAAGGCGCTCCGGACGCGACAGGTCCTTCAGGCGGTGCATACCGAGGTCGCGGATGGTCAAGCCCGCGGGCAGGCTCGCCTCGACCAGGCCCCGTGTCGCCTCGGAGATGACGACTTGACCACCGTGCGCGCTGGCGGCGACGCGCGCCGCGTGATGCACGTCGAGGCCGATGTACTCCTCCCCCACGAGCGGCGCCTCACCTGTATGCATGCCGATGCGCACACGGATCGCCTTCCCCTCGGGCCACTCGCGGCGAATGAACTCGCGCTGCGCCTGGGCCGCCGACTTGCAAGCGTCCACCGCCGACTCGAAAACACAGAAGAAGGAATCTCCTTCCGTGCGCAGCTCGCGTCCGTCACCGCTTCGGAACGCCTCGCGCAGGATCGCGTGGTGGGTGACCTGCGCTTGCACGTACTTGTCCCCGAGCTCCTGCATGAGGCGAGTGGAGCCCTCGATGTCGGTGAAGAGAAACGTGACTGTGCCGGTCGGCAGCTTCACTGGACGGGAGCCGCGACCGGTCCGAGCTTCGACAGGATTTCGCCGAGCCGGCGCTGATATTCGGCACCTTCGAAGTCGAGAAGCGGGTGCGGCGGCAGGAGATTCTCCGACGTGGCGCCGTTCGCGCGCACGTAGATGGCCGGATACGGATCGTCCTTGCCGTTGGCCTCCAGGGCGACCGCGACCGCGTCCGGGCCGCCGCTGTCGAGGAAGTGGGCCAGCGGCTGAATTCCGTCGTCCGTGACGCCATGATCGCGGTCGAGGGTGACCACCCGCGTGAGATACGAGCGCTGGTGCCACAGCTCGGGCCCGCGGCTCGCCTCCGCCAGGAGAAACCCCACGAGACTCTCGGGCTTCAGCGCCGGTCGCTCGACGGTCAGTCCGAATCTCGATTCGGCGATGTGCCGCGCCAGGACGCGCGCGTTGTAGCGGTAGCCCTGCACCGCGCCCGAGTTGCTCGGGATCCCGTGTTTGCGCAGGCCGTGCGCGCCCTGCATGATCGTGCCCGCGAAATAGATCCCCGGCACCGATGCGCTCTCCCAGAACGCGGTCTGCTCGGGCAGGTGGCTCTGGCCGAACGTCGCCACGCCGAGCTCGGGCAGGTCGCCGAGCGGGCTCACGAAACCGGTGGCGGCGATGACGTCGTCGACCTCGAAGTCGAGCGCCGAGTTGTCGGCCGGGCTCTTGGTGTGGACGACGTACCCGGCGCCGCGCCGCTCGACTCTTTCGATCGAAGCTTCCAGGATCACGACGCCGCCGGCGAGCGCCCAGTCCTCATAAGGCTGGACGTAGCGCGCGCGGACGCCAACGAGCGTGCGCGTGTCGACGGACAGCTTGGTGCGGCCCGGTGACGCGAGCACGATCTGCCGAGCGAACGGCAGGAGGCCGGTCGCGATCTCGAAACCCGAGTTCTGCTTGCCGACGATGAAGATCCGGCGGCCGGAGTAGTAATCGGGGTCCGCATGGTGCAGCTCGCCGTACTGCTGCACGCCTTCGACGTCGAGGACCTGCGGGCGCCACGGCTCGGCCACGCCGACCGCGAAGACCACCACCTTTGCGCGGTACTCGCCGTCGCTCGTGGTGAGCACGAACTCCTCGCCATCCTTGCGGGTCGATTCCCACGTGCACCCGTAGCGAATCTCGAGGCGGGCGGTGGTGGCGAACTCAACCAGGCCACGCTCCATCTCCGGACGCGAGGGAAAATACGAGGTGCCGTCCATGACCCGCCGCATGACCGAGCGCTCAGCCGCCTCCTCTCCGAGGAGGCTGTTCCAATCGAAGCGCTCGTACTCGCGCGTCCCCGCCTCGAATCCGGCGTACGGCTTGGTCCAGCTGAGCATCCGCTGGAAGATCGGCCAGCGACGGAACATGCCGCCCGGCGCTTCGTCGCGCGAGAGCACGGCATGCCGAACGCCGAGGCGCCGCAGGCTGTAGGTCAGCTGGAGCGCGCCCGGTCCGCTGCCGACGACGACGAGCGGATAGCGGCCCGGGGGAAACGGCCGGTCGGTCAGCTCAACCACCGGGTCGTCGTTCGCACCTTGCGCGCCTCTTCCTGCAGGATCCGGTACATGACGCGCGGGTGGCCGATGAGGAAGCTCTGCAGCTCCGCGCCGGGCAGCACGAGGCAGCGCAGCCTGACCTGCGCCACGATGTCCGCGGTCGGCGGCACTCCGAGCAGAGTCGAGATCTCGCCGAAGTAGTCGCCCGGCCTGAGCACCGCGCGGTCCTTCCCGTCGACCCGGATGCCGGCGGTCCCTTCGAGGATCACGTAGAAGTTGGAGCCGCTCAGGCCCTGGCGGAGCACGCGCTCGTTGGGCTGGAAGGCCTCCTCTCCGAAAATGTCGACCAGGCTCTCCAGCTCCGGGGTGGAGAGGTCCGCGAAAAGCGAGAAGCCCGACAGGATGTCGACGACGTCCTCACGCACGTCCATGACGGGACATCATCCCACCCACGCGGGTTCAGATCATGCTTCGGGCGCAGTCGGGGCACCCGTCGGCTTCGCGCTCCGCGTCCGAGCGCAGCAGGAGCCCGACGAGCGTGCCGTCGGAGGTCGTGATCGGCGCGCTCGGGAAGTCGTGCCTCGCGAGAAAGTCCGCCACCTCCTTGATCGGCACGTATGGCCGGAAGGTGCTGGCGCCGGCCCGCATCGCCGACTCCGCGGACGTCGCGGCGTCCTTCTGCAACTCCTTGGGGCCAAGCAGTCCAAGCACGACCCGCTGCGCATCGACGACCACCGCCGAATCCCATCCGACGGCGCTCACGCGCTCGCGAATGTCTCCCACTTTTTCGGCGAGCGATGCGGTCGGGACGTCCGTGCGGGCGACTGTGCCGGCACGCGCACGTGATGCGTTCGTGCCCTCGGTCGGAAGACCGGCGGCCATCCAGTCGAGCTTGCCGCCGTGGTACTCGAAAACGTCAGTCCTGCCGAGAGTCGCGAGCCGCGCCGCGGCCCTGGGTGCGACGTCTCAAGCGATGTCCCAGCAATAGACGATGATCGGCCGGTTCGCGTCGAGCGTCGCTGCGGCGTTGCGATCGAGCTTCTTGAGCGGGATGCTGCGCGCGCCGGGCAGGTGGTCTTCCTCGTACTCCTTCGCTGGGAGCACCTCGATCAGCTGCGCGCCCTGCGTGACCAGCTCCTGCAGCCGATCGCGATCGATCCAGGCTGCCATCTGACCCATCGTAGAAGCTAGACCGCGGCCGCCTCGGTGCTTACCTCCGCCGCGTGTTTCGTGGCCGGATTGCGGATGCCGACCGCGTTGACGACTGCGCCCGCGAGGAGCAGGCCTGCGCCGATCAGCATCGCCAGGTGGAAGGACGACGTCGACGCGTCGCGCACCGCCGCGACGAGGTTTGGGTCGGGTGGGACGTTGAGCGGGCTCACCCTGTTGCGAAACGACTCCGACGTGACGTCGAGACCGGGGACTCGCGAGGCGAGGTTCGCGTAGAAGTTGCCGGTCAGGAACACGAAGATCAGCGCGCCCGCGAGCTGCGGTCCGACGCGCGAGATCGCGTTGTTGATTGCGGAGCCGAGTCCTGCGTTCTGCACGGGGACGGACGTCATGAGGGCGGTCGTGAGGGGAGCCACCATCATCATCACGCCGACGCCGAAGATGATCGCCGCCGGCAGGAAGTCGACGAAGTACGACAGCGGCGGAAGGTAGGTGTTCACGTGGCTCGGCTCGAGCTTCCACGGCGTCGACGTGGCCGGCACGCGCACATACCACAGGACGCCGAGGGCCATGACCAACGGACCGACGGCCATGAAGAACCGCGGACCGTATTTCGCGGCAAGGCTGCCGAACCGGCGCGAGAAGAAGATCAGGAAGAGCGATCCGGGTATGCCCGCAGCGCCCGCGGCCGCGGCCGCGTAGCCGAGCGTGCCCTGCATGAACAGGCCCACGTAATAAAAGGTCACGTACAGGGAGCCGTAGATCAGCAGCGTCGAGATGTTGGTCACGGTGAAGTTGCGGGAGCGGAAGAGCTCGAGCGGGATGAGCGGGTGCGACGCACGCCGCATCCACAGGGGCAGCGCCACCGACGAGACCACGCCGACCGCAAGCGCTACGTATCCGATCGGGTCCTTCCAGTCGCGCTGCATGCCGTAGATCGCACCGAAGGCGAGCCCACCGACGGCGAGAGCGACGATCGCGGCGCCGATCCAGTCGAACTGCGGGCTGGCGTTCTCGTCGCGGCTCTCCGGCACGTGGTTCCACGTCGCCCACGCGGCGATCGCGACGAGCGGAATGTTGAGGAAGAACGCCGCCCGCCACGAGATCGTGTCCACGAGGAGGCCGCCAACCAGCGGTCCGAAGAGCGTCGTCGCGCCCGAGGCGCCGGCCCACGTCCCGAACGCACGGCCCTGCTCTTCGCCCGAGAAGTTGGCGGTCAGCAAGGCCAGGGAGCCCGGCACAAGGAGAGCGCCCGCCGCGCCCTGGAGGATGCGGAAGACAACGAGAAGCTCCATCGTCGGCGCGAGCGCGCACAGCGCCGAGGTCACCCCGAATCCGACGAGCCCGACGAGGAAGATGCGCTTGCGGCCGTAGTAGTCGTTGATGGCGCCGGCCAGGATGAGCAGCGCGCTCAGGGTCAGGAGGTACGCGTTGTAGACGTACGACTGGCCCTCGAGGACACCGAGAAAGGACCGCGGAAGGTCGCGGCCGATGCGCGGCAGCGCGACGTTGACGATGGTCGAGTCGAGAAAGACGATCGCAGAGCCGAGCACCGCGGCCGTCAGGATCCAGCGCTTCGTGGTCATCCTGCCCTCAGAAATCCTGCCCGCCTAGAAAGTGTTCCACCCTCCCGCCGTCGCCGGTTGCCGGCAAGAAAACAGCTCCGTGGCCCCCTTGCGCGCCGATTGCGGGCAAAGGGCGGACGTCGGCAGATCCACTCCGGCAGGATAGACCGGAAAAAATTAGAGCGTGCGGATGTGCACCTGGAACGTCCTTCTCGGTGTCCGGCTCGGCTCGATCCTCGAGGCGGTGCGCGAACTGCCCGACTTTCGCGAGCTCGACCTGTTCGCACTGCAGGAAGCATCGGTGCACCAGGGCAGGCCCGACGCCGAGGCGATCGCCGACGCCCTCGGTCCTGGCTACGAGTTCTTCCAGGCGACGGCGCAGCTGTTCCGCGGACGCGAGCAGGCCAACGCGCTGATCTGGCGGCGCGGACTGTTCCCACGCGCCGGCCTGCACGTGCTGTCTCTCGACCAGGTCGACACGAGCCGTTTCACTCGCGTCGAACGCGCCATCCTGCACGCCATCCCGCCTCAGAAGCGAATTGCGATCCGGGCGGAATCGGCGGACCTGCGCGTTTACGTGATGCACCTCGATGTCATCGGATTCACGCGAAGGCTCGAACAGTTCCGTGCCATCGTCACCGACATGGCCGATCGGGCGCCCGTTGCGCTCACGTTGATCGCGGGCGACCTCAACACGATCGGCCCGCCGCGCCTGCAGCTCTGGCGCCAGATCCGGAAGGCCGCCCATGACGCGCACCTCGTCGAGCTGACGCACGGCCTCAGGCGTACGCACTGGACGGCACAGAAGCTGGACGCGATCTACGCCGCCGGCGACATCGGCCCCCGCCATCGCGCGTGGACCCGGAGCATCCGCGCCTCGGATCACCTGCCCGTGTTCGCGGAGTTTTGAAGAAGCTAGTAGTACTGCACATCGACGGCCTGAGCGCCGCGATGCTGGAGCGCGCGCTGAACGCGGGCACCATGCCGCGAGTGAAGCGCCTGCTCGAAGCCGAGGAGTACGAGATCCATCGCTACCGATGCGGCGTGCCCTCGACGACCCCTTTTGCGCAGGCCGGAATCCTGTACGGCGACAACCGCGAGATCCCGAGCTTTCGCTGGTGGGACAGGGAGCGCCAATTGCTCGTGAAGTTCGGCGCCGGTTCGACCTTCAAGAAAGTCGCCGACAAGTACTTCGAGGGCAGCAAGCCGCTGACCGAGGGTGGCGCGTGCATCGCGGCGTGCTACCCGGCAGGCGCGAAGGACACGTTCGGCATCGCGTTCCAGGACCGCAGCTACATGCAGCCAGGGAAGTCACGGTCCGCGGCGTCGGTCCTCGTGCCCTACCTTCTGAACCCGATCCACCTGGGCGACTGGGTCACGCAGACCGTCAGGATGCTGCTGCGCACGGCACGTGACGTCTTGACGTCGCGGAAGCGCGGCGGCCGTCCGGCGCGCGAGTACGTGATCACTGACGTGCTCGAGGAAATCTTCGTCCACCACCTCACGCGCTACGCGGTCGAGCAGGCGATGCGCGAGGGCTACTCGCCCATCTACGCCGGCTTCTACGCGTTCGACGAGACGGCGCACGCGTTCGGACCGGGCGATCCCGCGTCGCAGCGCATCTTGAAGCACGTCGATCACACCGTCGGCCGCATCGCGGATGCTCGGGACGGTCGCTACGAGCTGGTCGTGCTGTCCGACCACGGCCAGGTGGATGCGATCCCGTATCCGCTCGCGCAAGAGCTCCCCGGCCGCCCCCGCGTCACGGCGTCGGGCGGCTTGGCGCACGTCTATCTCGCGGAGTCCGGGCGGAGGATGACCTACAGCGAGGTTCGTTCCGCGCGACCTGACCTGCTGTCGTGGCTGCAGCGCCGTGAGGAGGTGGCGCTGGTCATGGCACGAGATGGCGAGGAGGACGTGCTGCTCTTCAACGGCCCGCAGATTCAGGCCTACGACGACGCGGGCATACTGCGCGCGCAGCTGTCGCGCCTCAACTCGTTCGGCAATTGCGGCGATCTGGTTGTGTTCGGCGCGTTCCAGGACGGGAAGCAGTTCAACTTCGAGAAGCAGGCCGGCGGGCATGGCTCGATCGGCGGCGAGCAGCTGCACCCGTTTGTCCTCGCGAAAAAGGATTGGGGCCTCGACACCTCACACGTGAACGGCGCGCACGAGCTCCACCCCCTGCTGTGCGGCCTGCGCGACTCGCTACTTCAGGGGTAGCGGCTTCCACAGGTGCGCGGCCTGGACGACGACGACAGCGCCGAGGACCAGCGCGCCGCCGACCGCCTCCAGCGGAGTGAAACGGTCACCTAACAAGAGGATCGCGAGCGCCACCGTGATCACCAGCTCGAGCGTACTTATCAATGAGGCCCGAGCCGCGCCGACTCGCGGCAGACCGGCGAGGAACAGCGAGATCGCGATCATCGTCGGGATGATCGCGATGCTGACGCTGATCGACCAGGCCTGAGGAGTCGCGGGCAAAATCAGCTGGCCCTGCACCAGCGCGATGGCGCCCAGCACGACCGCGGTCCCCGACATCATCACGGCGCTGGCCGCAACCGGCGGCACGGCCGCCATCACGCGTTCGCTGATCAGGATGAACGTCGTGTACACCAGCGGGGCGGCGAACGCGAAGATCAGCCCGACGCCGAGCTGAAACTGCGCCCCACCGACGAGGAGGATCACGCCGGCGAAGCTCGCGATCAGCGCGCCCACGTGCCAGCGCGACACGCGCCGGCCGAGGAACAGCCAGGCCGCAATCACGACCAGGCTCGGATAGATGTAGACGATCAGCACGCACAGCGACGCCGGCAGCGTGCGCAGGGCGATGAAGTACGTCAGCGCCTGCAGCGTGTAAAGAACGGCGCCGACGACGACCAGGGTAGTGACCTGGCGCCGAGTCAAGCGCAGCGGGTTCTGTCCGACGACGAACGCAAGCACCAGCATCCCGATGGCCGCGAGCCCGAAGCGAAACGCCAGCAGCTGCACGGTGCCGAGGCCGTCGTTGTAGGCCAGCTTGGCGAAGATCGAAAGCGTGCCGAACGAAACGGCCGACGCAATCACCATCGCGGTGCCGGTCCACTCGGCTCTACTGGCCGCCGGCGCGGCCTGGGGGTCTAGGGCCAGAGCTCGTGGCCGAGGAGCATGCCGATGACGATCGCGACCATGTACATCACGCGCGGGAAGCGCCGCACCATCGCGCGCACGCTGTTGCTCATAGGGTCATGGCCCGTGCGGAGAGCGATCGACTCCTGCACCATCAGCAGCGTGGCGATGAAGGCGAACGCCGTCGCGATCAGCGAAAGGATCGAAGGTGGCGAGTAGTTCAGCGTGCTGAGGTCGATGTTCACGGCTTCTGGCCTTCGGGCGACGTCCTGCCCCACGCGGGTCCCCAGAGAAAGTGCCCGAGGATGATGCCGAGCATGACCGCTATCGCAAACGCGAGGCCGGGATACGTGTGCACGGCGGGCCGGATGTATTCGGTGATGGGCGTGTGATTCGTCAGAAGGGCCCAGCTCTCGTATCCGAGCATCACGGTCAGCGCCGCGAACAGCGCCGTGATCGTCCACGAAAAAAGACTTCCTGCCGCTCTCACCAGCGGGTCACCACCACCTTCTTCCTTGTATAGAAATCGATTCCGTCAGTGCCATGCACGTGCAGGTCGCCGAAGAACGAACCTTTCCAGCCACTGAAAGGAAAGAACGCAAAAGGCTGGGCGATGGGCACGTTGATGCCAGTCATCCCGGCCTCCACCCGATCGCGGAACTCGCGGCCCGCGCGCCCCGAGGTCGTGAAGATCGTGGCCATGTTGCCGAGCGCTGAGGAGTTGGCTTGCGCGATCGCCTCGTCGAGCGACTCCGCCCTCGAGACGGAGAGGACCGGACCGAAGATCTCCTCCCTGCCGACCGCCATCCCTGAGGTGACGTGGTCGAGGATCGTGGGGCCGAGAAAGAAGCCCGGGCGAGACATCTCGCGCCGGCCATCGACCACCAGCTCCGCGCCCTCGGACACGCCCTTCTCGACGTAGCCCGCGACGCGGTCGCGGTGGTCCGCCCGAATCAGCGGCCCGACCTGCACGCCAGCCTCGTCGCCGGGTCCCACCACCAGCCTGGCCGCGCCGTCGCGCAGCTCGTCGAGGAGGCTGTCCGCGCCCTTGCCGACCGCGACCGCCACCGAGCCGGCCAGGCAGCGCTCGCCGGCATTGCCGAACGCCGAGTTCAGGATCGCCGGAACCGCCAGCGCCGGGTCGGCGTCGGGCATGACCACCATGTGGTTCTTGGCGCCTCCCAGCGCCTGCACGCGCTTGCCGTTCGCCGCCGCCTGCGTGTAGACGTGACGCGCAACCGGGGCGGAGCCGACGAACGAGATCGCGGCGACTCCTGGATGGGTGAGCAAGGCCTCGACCGTTGCCGACGCCCCGTGAACCACGTTCAGGACGCCTGCCGGAAAGCCGGCTTCCAGAAAGAGCTCCGCCAGCCGCGCGCCGCCCAGCGGCGTGCGCTCCGAGGGCTTCAACACGAACGTGTTGCCCGCGACCACCGCGAGCGGGAACATCCAGAGCGGGATCATCACCGGGAAGTTGAAGGGCGGGATGCCGGCGCACACGCCGATCGGGTAGCGATACAGGTCCTGGTCGACGCCTTGCGTGATCTGCCGCACGGTGCGACCCTGCAGCAGCGTTGGCGCGCCGCAGGCGAAGTCGACATTTTCGATGCCCCGGCGCACCTCACCGCGCGCCTCCTCGAGCGTCTTGCCGTGGTGCCGCGTCGTCAGCGCCGCGAGCTCTTCGAAGTGGTCCTCGAGAACCGCCTTGAACCGGAACATGAGACGCACGCGTTCCATCACGGCGGTTCGCGACCAG
>DATEHC010000165.1:0-4190 GCA_035279785.1 Candidatus Dormiibacterota bacterium | reverse complement strand
CGGATCTGGCCGAAGATCCAGATCGGCAGCGTGCTCTGCGCGCCGGCGGTGAAGGTGGTGACGATGACCTCGTCGAACGAGAGCGCGAAGGCGAGCATGCAGCCGGCGACGACGGCCGTGGAGATCAGCGGCAGAGTCACGTCGCGGAATGTTTGAAAGCCGTTGGCGCCTAGGTCCATGGCCGCTTCGATGAGCGATCCCTGCGTTCGGCGCAGGCGCGCCAGGACGTTGTTGTAGACGACGACGATGCAGAAGGTGGTGTGGCCGACCACGATCGTGGCCAGGGACAGCGAGATGTTGTTGAAGCTGAAGAAGGCGTTGAGCGCGATGCCGGTGATGATGCCGGGCAGGGCCAGGGGCAGGATGAAAGCCAGGCTGATGACCTCACGACCGAAAAAGCGCGACCGGTGTATCGCAAAGGCGGCGCATGAGCCGAGCACGAGGGCGATAGCCGTTGCGGCAAGCCCCGCCTGCAGCGAAACCACCAACGCGTTGCGGACGTTCTCGTCGTTCCAGGTCGACGCGAACCACTTCGTGGTCAGCCCGGCAATGGGCCACGTCTCGATGTTCGACGTGTTGAAGGCGTAGAGGAGGATCAGAAGGATCGGGATGAAGAGAAAGAGAAGGATGAGCACGGCCCAGATGCGCAGCGCGATGCGGGTCCACATGCTCTCCATGCGCTACAGGGCCTCGAACGCGCCCAGGCGGTAGGCGATCGTCAGGTAGACGGCCATGATCGCCACCGGCACCATGGTCAGGGCCGCCGCGAACGGCACGTTGTTGGCGATGCCGATATTTGCGTACACGACGTTGCCGATGAAGTTCGAGCTCGCCCCGCCGACGAGGATCGGGGTGATGTAGTCACCGAGCGTAAGTGAGAACGTGAAGATCGAACCGGCGACCACGCCCGGCAGCACGAGCGGAAAGACGACGTCGCGAATTGCGCGCCATCGCCTCGCACCAAGGTCGGCGGCGGCCTCGAGCAGCGTCTCGGGGACGCGCTCCAGCGCCGTGTAGACCGGGATGATCATGAACGGCAGCCAGATGTACGTGAACACGAGCCACATGGCCGTGTTCGTGTAACCGATGTTGGCCGCCGGCAAGCCGATCGACTGCAGGCTCCAGTTGAGGAGCCCGCTGTGGTTCAGGATAAGGATCCACGCGTAGACGCGCGCGAGGTAGCTTGCCCACAGCGGCAGCAGCACCGCCGCGAACAGCAGGGTCTGCACCCGGCGCGACGCCACGCGGGCCATGTAGTAGGCGAACGGAAACGCCAGCACCGCGTCGGTGACTGTGACGAGCGCCGCGATGATGACGGTGCGGCCGATGATCGACCAGTACGTCTGGTCGGAGACGATGATGCGGAAGTTGTCGAGGTTCCATGCCTGAACGATCTGCGTGGTGAACGGGTTGATGGCCCAGAACGCCGTGATCAGCAGCAGGGCCAGCGACGCCATGTAGATCACGACGAACCACAGCAGGGGCGGCGACAGCAGGAGGAGCGGGCGCAGCCACGGGAATCGCCACAGCACGCCCGAAAACGGGACGGCCCCGCCCTTCGTGGGGCGAGGCCGTGGAATGGTTTCTACAGCCAAGCTGGGCTTAACCCTTGATCGTCGTCCAGGCCGAGACCCACTGCTCGTACGGGACGCAGTTGGTCTGGCCGTTGCCGCAGTCCGCGAGCGGGGTCTTCCAGAACTTGATGGTGTCGAAGTAGGAGGTGCTCGTCTGGTCGGCGTGGTACTGCGCGCACGACCCGGACTGCAGCGACTCCATCTCGGCGCAGGCCTTGCTGTTCACCGGCGTCTCGCCGAAGGACAGCGCCTGCTCGGCCTGCACCTGCGGCGTGCTCACCCACTTGTCCCAGAGGTACGCGCAGTTGGGGTGCGGCGCCTTGGTGGCGAGCATCCACGTGTCGGCCCATCCGGTCGCGCCTTCCGAGGGGATCGTCTCGTCGACGGGCGCGCCCGCCGCCTTGAGCTGGATCGTCTGGTACGGCCAAGCCGCGCCGACGACCACGTCGCCGTTCTGGAAGAGGTTGATCTCGTCGGTCGCGAGCGCCCAGTAGTGCTTGATGAGCGGCTGCTGCTGCTTGAGCAGGTCGACCGCCGCGTTGAACTGGGTCTGCGTCAGCTCGTATGGATCCTTGATGCCGAGGCTGGGCTTGGTCTTGCTGAGGTAGAGCGCCGCGTCCGCGATCTGGATCGGGTTGTCGGGAACGGTGATCAGGCCCTTGTTGGCGGGGTCGTAGATGACCTGCCAGCTGGTGGGCTTGTTGGCGAACTTCTTCGTGCTGTAGAGCAGCGTGTTCGGTCCCCACTGCAGCGAGATGCCGTAGTGGACGCCGCCGATCGTGTTGTACGGCGGGCTCTTGAAGAACGATCCGAAGTTGGTCCAATCGGGAATCAGGCTGGTGTTCATCGGCTTGACGTCGCCGCCGTAGATCAGGCGGAGGTCGGCGTCACCCGAGGCCGAGACCATGTCCCACTGGCCGCCGCCGCCGTCCTTCATCAGGCTGACCATCTCGTCCGACGAGCCGGCCGGGTGGAGGTTGAGCTTGCAGCCGGTCTGCTGCGTGAACGGGTCTGCCCACGACTTGTCCGCGTAGCCGTCCCACAGGACGAGGTTGAGCTGTCCCTCGCCCGCTCCGATCGAGGTCTGCGGCTTCATGTTGGCCGTCGGGGGCGCCGCCGAGGTCGGGCTGTTGCCGGTGTTGGTGGAACCGCAGGCGGTGAGCATCAGCACGCCGGCTGCGGCAAGGGCTCCGAGCTTCATCGAGTTCCTACCTCCCTATCGAGCACGAACGTGTGGTCCGGTGACCAGGCGAGCCTCACGGGCCGTCCTTCGAACTTCTTGGCGTCGCCCAGAGCGTCCATATTCTGACGAATCGCCACCAGTTGCTCGCCGCGATCTAGATGGACCAGGTATCGGGTCGTCATTCCGACGTACACGACCTCGTCGACCTTCCCGGCCTCGACCGTCATCCCTGGCGGCGCCGATTCGCCCTCGGCGAGCATGCGGATCTTCTCGGGGCGAATCACGAACCGGACGCCGTCGCGCCCGAGCACGTTGGAGATGCCGATGAAACCGGCCACGAACTCGGTCGCCGGCCGCTCGTAGACCTCGACCGGCGGTCCGATCTGCTCGATCTGGCCGTTGGCCATCACGGCCATGCGGTCGCTCATCGTCAGCGCTTCCTCCTGGTCGTGTGTGACGTAGACGAAGGTGATGCCCACCTCCTTCTGGATCTGCTTCAGCTCGATCTGCATCTCCTGGCGGAGCTTCAGGTCGAGGGCGCCGAGCGGCTCGTCGAGCAACAGCACCTCGGGCTCGTTGATGACCGCGCGCGCGAGGGCGACGCGCTGGCGCTGGCCGCCGGAGAGCTGGTTCGGCCTTCGGTTCTGCAGACCGGTGAGCCGCACCATGCTCAGCGCGCGGTCGAGGCGCTTGCGCCGTTCGTCCGCGGGCACATGCTTGATGCGGAGCCCGTACTCGATGTTCTGGCCGACGCTCATGTGCGGGAACAGCGCGTAGTCCTGGAAGACGGTGTTGGTCTGCCGCGCGTACGGAGGCAGGTACGTGACGTCGCGGCCTCCGAGCTGGATGCGCCCGGAGTCGGGCCGCTCGAAGCCGGCGATCAGGCGGAGAAGCGTGGTCTTGCCCGAACCCGACGGCCCAAGGAGCGTGAAGAACTCGCCTTCCTCGACCACGAGGTCTACACCGTCGACCGCAACGACCGGTCCGTAGTTCTTGCGAACGGTGTCGAGGCGAAGCGCCGGCTCGGTCACTTAACCCCCGGATAGTCCGGACTAACCGTGCTTACGGTGCGCTCCAACCCCGGATAGTCCGGACTATCCGAAATGCTTTCAGTCAAGCGATGCCATCACGTGCTTGATCTGGGTGTACTCCTCGAGCGAGTAGACCGACATGTCCTTGCCGTAGCCGCTCTGCTTGTAGCCGCCGTGAGGCATCTCGTTGACGAGAGGGATGTGCGTGTTGATCCACACGGTGCCGAACTGCAGCTTGCGGGCCATGCGCAACGCCCGGCCGACGTCGCGCGTCCAGACCGAAGCCGCCAGCCCGTAGTCGACGCCGTTCGCCCACGCCAGCGCCTGGTCCTCGTCGCTGAACCGCTGCACAGTGACGACAGGGCCGAAGACCTCCCGCTTGACGATCTCGGCGTCGGGACC